>JBAUOX010000186.1:0-7504 GCA_049579985.1 Isosphaeraceae bacterium
GAAGTACCAGATCGTGTCGCCCAGGGACGTGGGCATCGACGCCACGGGTATCAACGGACGTGGTGACAGCAAGCCCGGCGGGAGACCTACGGTCCAGCAGACGGCGGGGTCTGGAGACCCGCGCCGAACCGCCAGCGTGCAGCATCCTGGACATCGGCCAGCAGCTTATCTTCAACCGTGCTGATCGGTCGCGGCGATGAATCTCACCGGCTGGTTCAGAACCTGCTTCGCTCCGGAGACGTCGGCAAGCCTCTCTCCCATCATCTCCAATGCCATCTCGGTTGGCAGGCACGCTGAGAACTTCAGTCCGTCGACGACACTCTCGTCGACCACCAGTCGTACTGCGTCGAGCTCGCTCAGTCTCAGGATTGTCATTTCGCCTTCGATATCATCCAGGGTGAGTCGGGACTCGAACTCGAGAGCCAGGTTCCCCACCTTGACCTTCGAGGAGGTGAGACCTGCGAGCACTTGTGCGAGGACATGATTGGCACGCTGGCCCGCGAAAGTCCACCAGCGCAGCAGGCCATCGCTGTCCCTGACCACCATGGTGTTTGCCGATTCGACCCAAGCTTGCTCCTCCCGAAGTACGTGGATTCGGTTCCGAGCCCTCTGAGACCATCGCTCGCTCATCTCTTCTGTCGCCAGCACCAACTTGATCGACTGGCAGAGATCGTAGTGCGATCCCTGGCCCTGGCCTTGCCATCGCGACCTACCGACACTGTCGGCGGGTTCGACGTAAGCAACACGACGCTGCCAATCGAGGTGGTTCACACGCCAGGCCCGCCCCCCCAGAAGCAGGACCCGGGGTTCGTTCTGCTTGCCGAAGAACGTCATCTCATCGACGAAACCCAGCTCCTGCCGGCCGTGGAGCACAGAAAACAACGGGGGGGATACGAAAACCGAGACCAACTCCAAGAAGTTCTTTCGGCCGAACTCCTTCTCGCCCTTCCTCCCGAACCAGAGGATTCCGTCTTCTTCCCAGAGAATCTCTTGCGTCAACATCCACTCCACGATCTGCTCTCGCGTCGCGACCGGGATTGAGGAGAATCCCGGCATTCGGTTCACCCAATCGTACCAGGTACGGCGGCCGATCCCACTTTCCTGCAAGGCCAGCGCCATCAACTGTTGAGCAAGGATATGCAACGGGCTCGGGGGAGGAATGACCGGCTCGACGTAGCCTGTCTCCCAAAGTGCAACCAAGCCCATCGCCTGGATCAGGCATTCATCCCTGGTCGCCAGAAAGAGGCAGTTCCGAGGGGAGCCCGGCCGCCGCCCGGTTCGCCCCATTCGCTGAAGGAAGCTGGAGACAGTTGAAGGTGAATCGACCTGAATGACTCGGTCAAGATCTCCAACGTCGATGCCTAGTTCGAGAACACTGGTGGCCACGATCACGCAATCGCTTCGGCTGGCGAACGCCTCTTCGGCCTGCCGCCGCTGATCAACGCTCAGAGAGCTATGGGTAACGAATGTCGTGACACCCAACTGCCGGAGCTCGGCCCCCAGTCTCTCGGAGCCAGAGCGGCAGTCAACGAATACTAGTCGCTTCTCACCCTGGCCAATCCGAGAAATGACGACAGCCGCATTTTGCAGCGAACCTACATAGTCTACTTTGACGTCGGCGGGTCGAACCTGCTCTTCTGGGGGCAGCGCGATCCCTCGCGGACCTGCGCATGAGCCAGCGAGCCAGTCGACCAACAGCTCAGGGTTCCCCACGGTGGCCGACAGGCCGACTCTCTGAATCTCACGGCCTGCTAGTCTGGTCACTCGCTCGAGAACCGAGAGCAAGTGCCAACCTCGATCGTCCCCTGCAAACGCGTGGATTTCGTCGACGATCACCGCGCGCACGTTCTGAAGCAGACTCCGAGAATCGACGTTGGGAGAAACCAGCATCACTTCGAGTGACTCCGGCGTCGTCAATAGACAGTCGGGTGCATCGCGCTGGATTCTCTTGCGATCGGCCGTGCTGACGTCCCCGTGCCACAAGGCTGCGTTCCTACCGACCAGGCCGCAGTAACGGTGAAGGCGTGACTCGAGATTGTTGAGAAGAGCCTTGATCGGGCAAAGATAGAGTAGGCTCAGTCCCTTCCAATCCTCCGAGAGCATTCGGGAGAGGACAGGCAGAAACGCGGCTTCAGTTTTCCCGCCGGCAGTCGGGGCGAGTATGATCAGGTGCTCACCAGCGATGATCCGTGGAATGACGGCTTCCTGAAACGGACGGAGGTCACGCCAACCCAGACTATTGACGATGTGATACTGCAGGGCAGGATGGAGAAGCTCAAAGTGGCTCACAGATCGAGCTCGATTTCATCAACGTTCGAGACGGCAATGGCTTGCCGCTCCACCTGGCTCAACTCTGCATCGCTGAGCGTCAGCGCGTAGTCGGAACGAGGGTCGAAGTCCTCGAACTGATCGACCCGATCCAAGAGGTCCCCGACGAGCTTCTTCAGGAAGATGCGGGGGGCCACACCCACCCTCCCACCGAGCTTGCCCGTCACCGAGTTTGCGAGACTCGCGATCAGCGCATCATCGCACACGTGGCGAATTCGCTCGGCGGCAGCAATGTGCTCACAGAAGATGTCACGAATTCGACAACCCACCAGGCAGAGTCTTTCCAGGTCGAAGGCAGGTAGTCGAATCTGAACCGCGCGCGGGTTGTCAAAGCGCGCGTCCGTTTGAAAATCGACATGCAGCCGTTGAGCCAGGGGTTCCAACCGTCGTATGCCTTGCGGCCCCTCGAAGAAGGCCGAGGTGCCGGTGATCATCAAGTAAAGCCCCGGGAAGCATCCCGAGTCTACCTCGTCGATCATCTGCCTGAGGGCGTTCAAGCTCTTATCTCGAACATCGCTCCGCACGCGCTGGATGGTTTCCACCTCATCAAGAACAATGAGCAGACCAGGGTGTCCGGAATCACGCAGGACGGTCAGCACGCCCTGCAAGAAACTCATCGCTCCAAAGTGATCGATATCTCCCTTGACTCCAGCAGCTCGCTTGACGGTGGCGGAAACGTTGGGTTGACCGGAAATCCAGGAGACCAACCCGTCAGCGGTGCTTAGATCGCCCTTCGATTGAGCCTCGCGATAGCCACGCAGAGCGGCGCTGAATGCGGGCGCAACCTCGTTGACCTTTGCCAATCGCTTCTCCAATAGCTCGCTGGTTCTTCGGACCAATTGCGAGTCATTCCCCGGGTCGAGTCCGCCTTCCGCAAGGACGTCCTCCTCCAGGGTGTAGAACCAGCCGTCCAGGATGTTCCGCAACGCTCCCTGAGGGGTGTCCGCTGTTGCGAGCCGTTCCATCAGTCGACGGTAGATCGTCTCCAACCGATGAAGTGGGGTCTCGGTCTCCGAGATCTGAACCTCCGAGGTCGCGAAACCGAGCTTGCGGGCACGGTCGGAAAGCCAGCGGGCAAAGAAGGTCTTGCCGCAGCCGTACTCGCCACGGACCGCCTTGAAAACACTTCCACCCGACCCGACTCTTCGGAGTTCGTCCCCCAAGGACCCCTCGAATCGATCGAGGCCCACTGCGAATGCGTCCAGGCTGCTTCGTGGCACGGTGCCCCGCCTCAAGGAATCCATGACCTCCAGGCGGCGTTGGGGGCTGACGGACATCGCGGTCTCCTACACCAGATCGAACTGTTTGAGGAGCAGGTCACGGTTGAGCTCAACTGTGTCCGAGGCGTCATCGCGGCTCAGGACAGGGTAACCGTCGACGTTGAGGATGCGTTGCATCTGCGCGAGAAGTCCCGGCAGCCTGAGAGACGGAAACTGCAAGGCCCGGGCCAAGGCGACCGAGGTCATCTTCCCGCCACGTCGATCCAGGGCGCCCAGGAGTTTGATGAACAGATCGTCCAGTGGTACTCCGCGTCCTGCAAACTGCTTCTGTTCATTGAAGACAGACGAGCAGACCAGGCGTCTGACCCACTCGGGCACGGGCTCATCTGTGCTCGTCGGCGTCGCGGTCTCGTCCTCGGGCTCGAGATTGAACAGCATACCCGTCGTTCTTGGCTGGGTGGGCTTGAGTGTGGGGGCAGGTTGACCGGCTGGTGTCAAGGTGGCGATTGGCTCGTCCCACCAAGACGGGGTGTCAACAGGAAGTTCGTGCCACCCGGGCGGATACGTTTCGGAACTTGCCAGAACGGCGATCGGGATGACCATTTCTTGTGGCGTCAGTCCGCCGTGGTATCCGTTCTTCTTGATTCCGTACCGCACCCGTTCGCTCCAGGGCGCGATCAACCTGTGGGACTCGGTGAGGACCCGGTGGCCGTGGACCTGTAGCTCATCTGATGACGGACTACCGGTTGCAGCCCTCCAACGCTCACCTCCATCGCAAGGTCGCGCCTGCGCCTCGCAATCCAGCACATGGCCATGATCACTTAACAGGATCACCAGGCGACCAGCAAGCCGGGCTTCGTGGAGCAACGATGGGAGTACTTTGATCGCGTCTCGCGACCATCTCGTGTCGATCTGTTCTCCTTTGAGCAGGTTATCGTCGACAGCGTTGATCACCACCCCCACGATCCGCCTTTGAGGTGACGCGATCTGTTTCCGTACTTCGGCCGCGAGAACGGCATCGTCGGTTCCCTGGAGTGTTGCCTTGTGGAATAGCAAGGGGGGAAAGCCGCTCCGGCAACGGCTCAACAGGCGTGGATGCTCCGCAAACCCGGCGAGCTCCTCGGATGCCCCACCCTGACGCAGACGACCACACAGCAGACTCGTTCGGGAGAACTCGGTCACCGAGGGGATGGTCGCTATGCCGGGTCGATTGAATGCTCTCCCAGGTTCCCCCAGGACAACCCAATCATGGCGAGTCAGGTCCGACAAGAGCTCGCGACAAACAGCTACACTCATCCCGTCAATCACGAGGAGCAAGACCGGGGCTGCCGCAGCCAGGGGGGCAACAGTCTCTTCCAGGATTCTCTCGACGGGCAAGACCTCCTGGATCGGTGAGCCGGCCGCGGTCCAGTCAGCCAGAAGCCGGGCGAACTGGTGAGCTTGCCGGTCTCGGATCTTCGTCACTTCTTCAACCAACCGGGCATAGGCCCCGGATAGCTCTCGCACCGGATCGCCAGCCCTCAAGCTGAGCCTTGCCCAATCCACGAAACCTCCGTCGCGGAAATGTTCGGCGGCAGCCTCGGAGAGTGACTGTGGCTGGACATCGCCAATTCGTTTGCGTTCTCCAACCCATCTTACCAGTCGATGCGCCATTTCGACTCGTTCGATTTGCCGAACCTCCCGTGTCGACTGATCGTGATCTCGGACCGCGTCTCCGGCGGCTTTCAGCTCATCGAGCTGGTCCCACGTTTGACGTGCGAGCATTTCGCTGAGTCGGTGGCCGAAACGGGCGAGCCGCTGATCAAAACCGAGCAACGAGATGTCGCTGAGGTGGGCGTAGGCGTCAGCCTGAACCTCGCGGAGGATCTCATCCGCCCTCTGTATGACCTGTCGATAGGCCCTCGAGTCGGTATGGCGCAAGGCACGGACAACCTCAGTAGCCGCTGAGCTCCAGCGCTGCAGCAAGCTCACTTCCTCGGTCTTTCCGCCCATGTAGCGTTCCTCGAGCTTCCCGGCCGCTCGCTCGAGCCTCCCCATGGTCTCAGGATGAAATACGACGCCGGCAGCAAGTCCCAGTGGCACGGCATCAGGAAGCTCCAACTCGCTCACGCAACGGAGGATGACCGCTGCAACCTGCCCGATTTTCTCAACCAGCCACTCGGTCACTCCCTTTCGGCAGGCCTCGGGTAAGACTCGAAAACGGCCGGTTGCTTCGGTATCGATCGACCACCTGAGGAGCGGAGTGAGATCGGGAGGCTCTGCCGATAGGCCCAGCTCATGTCGAAGCAAGATCGGCCAGACCGTTTCAGCATCCAGAAAACCACCCCTTGCCGCGGGATAGCCCTCGTTCGGAATTCGCTCCAGAAGCCGTTCAGCGATCCAGCCGTGTCGAGTCAATCCGGGATCAACGGCACGCGCCTGAAAGAGGGAGCGAACAATCTGCCAGGAGTCGATCTGGAAAAGTCTGCGCTTTGCCAGCCGGAGCAGAATGTCATTTCCCAGATCAATTTCATCGAGGGGGGTGATCAGGACCTTGATTGCCCCCTCTTCGATCGGCAGACGGAGGGCCACCCTCATCGCCAGCGGCGAATCGCACTGGTGGATCACGTACACGTGCGTTCCGTCGCGCCGCTCTGTCTCCCCAGTCCATCGCCCCGCCGCATGAATCCCAATCGTAAGAGCATGGGGCAGCTTCTGGTGAATCGATGTGACCTGGGCCTTGATCTGTGAGAAAGTCGGTGTCGCTGCGCTCATCAGGGTTCACCGCCTTCCTCGATCACCCAGCCCAAGTAGATCCGCGCCGTCTGGTCCGGCTTCAAGTCACCACTCAACCGGGAAAGACACGCTTCGGCTTCTGCGATCGTCAAACCTTCTTTCGTACCCCGCTGGATCTCACGTCGTCCGGGCTTCACTGGCGGCAGCGTGGGCACCTGAATAGGCTTTGTGAGCAACTGGACTGCCTTGGCCTGGGCTCCCCTCAAGGCCGGCGCGAGTTGCAGCGCATGTTCGTCGCTCCGCAAAGCTTCTCGAACCTCACCGAAAACCTGCTGCGCTTTCTCCTGCCGGTCGTCCGTGAGCCTTTCGACCGCCTCAAAGATCTCCCATCCCGCCGTTTCGAGGTTTCCTTCCAGCTCAGCGGCTTTTCCAACACACTCCCCCATGGCGCTTTCACTGGTTGCCACCTCGGCGTTTTCCAGCAAGCCAACGATGGTTTCCGCGTCGGCTGAGCAAAGCCGCTCGACCAGGGCCTGCGTCGCCGTCGCGGTTCTCAGCCGATCGGAATCGGCCGGCACTCCGAGTTTCGTCGATCGCTCTCCCAGCCGCTGGCGGTATCGTCGACAGAGCTGCCAGCTCTCACTCGCTTTCTTCTTGACTTCAGAGGTCAGCTTGCTCACATTGCCCGCGCTCAGGAGTCGTGAAGCAGCCACTCCGAAAATTGCCCCTGCGCGGCGTACCGCGACTTCCCAGATCTCTGGCGGGGGCAGCCGTTGCTCCCTCAGCTCGTGGGCGTCGGCGATGTTCGCAAGACTTACCTCACTGGGCGATCCGTGCAGATAGAACGTTCGATTGGTCTGGGCAGCGAAGAGAAGGATGACCAGGTTCTGAGCCTCCTTGGGCAAGCCCATGGGTTTGGGATCGTCGATCCATTTGCGCAACTGCCCGACGGTCATCGCCCCGCCGGTTTCAGCGGCTTTGCGAATGAAGTGGTTCTTCCAGTGCTGGCCAAGAACAAAGTGAGTGGCATCCACGCCCATCTCGCCCAACATGAGCGGATTGGCAATCTGCCGTAAGAGTGGTCTCTGGGTCTTTTCGATCGCCAGCCTGCCGTCAGGCATCTGGGCGGCTGGCTCGATGGACTCATAGACCTTCTTGAGAGCCCCAGACTTGACCTCCGCCTCGAAGTGCGGCGCGGCCGGAAACTCGTGCTCCAGGGCCTGGCTCAGCAGATGGTGCAT
>JBAUOX010000187.1:0-4273 GCA_049579985.1 Isosphaeraceae bacterium
GGGAGGTGAACTGCGTGATCGCCGAACCCAGCGCGCTGCGCGAGAGCATGCGGATGAACACCCCGAGGTCCCGGGCGCGGGGGATCAACTTCTCGATGCCGATGCTGGCGATGTGGAGCGGCGGCACGCTGGCACCGATGTCGGCGTTGCCCTCGTTGGTGCAGACGACGAACCCGCCCGTCTCGGCCACGGCGAAGTTGGCGCCGGTCATCCCGGCGTCGGCCGCCATGAAGCGGGGTCGGGCGTTCTGGCGCATCGCCTCGGCCAGGTAGTGCGGGTCGGCATTCGTCGGGTCCGTGCCGAGGTCCCGGGCGAAGAGTGCCGCCACGTCGGACCGGAGCTTGTGGATGGCCGGCACCACGATGTGGCTCGGCGGCTCGCCGTCGAGCTGCTGGATGCGCTCGCCCAGGTCCGACTCGGTCACCTCGATCCCGCGCTTCTGGAGGTAGGGCGTCATGCCGCACTCCTCCTGGAGCATCGACTTGCTCTTGGTCAGGGACTTGACCCCGTGGGCATGCAGGATTTCGTAGACCACCGCGTTGTGCTCCTCGGAGTCCCGGGCCCAGTGGACGTGCGTGCCGAGCTTCGTCGCGTTGGCCTCGAACTCTTCGAGGTACCGGTCCAGGTGCGTGAGCGTGTGCTCCTTGATCCGCGAGGCCAGCTCGCGCAGCTCCTCCCACTCCGGAACGCCGGCGACCGCCATGTCGCGGTTGTGGCGCATCCCCCAGACGAGGCGGTCGTGAGTGGATTCGTGCGCCTCGTCGGCGATGAACCGGGCGGCCAGCCCTTCCGCATCGACGGGACGGGTCATAGCGGGCCTCCGTTGAGAATCTGGGCGACGTGGATGACCTTCATCGGCAGCTTCAGGCGGTCGATCACGCCCTTCTGGTGGAGCAGACAGGACATGTCGGCCGAAGCGATGTACTCGGCCCCGTGGCGGTGGAAGTCGTTGACCCGGTCGTAGCCCATCTTGGCCGAGACCGCCTCGTCGGTGACACAGAAGCTGCCGCCGAACCCGCAGCACTCGTCGGGCCGGTCGATCTCGACCAGCTCGAGCCCCGGGATCTTCCCGAGCAAGTCCCGGGTCTTCGAGAAGTCCGGCTCGTTAACCCGCTCCGACGGCCGCGCGTGGCCCAGGCCCCGGACCGCCGTGCAACTGTTGTGCAGGCCGACCCGGTGCGGGAACTCGGCCCAGGGGAAGCTCCCGACCTTCAGGTCGTCATGGAGGAACTCGACGAGCTCACGGGTCCCAGCCCGGACCTTCCGGGCCTCCGGCGTCTGCTCGATCGCGTCGAGGTGGAACCGGACGTGGTGGACGCAGCTTGCGGACGGCCCGACGACCGTGTCGAAATCCTTGAAGCAGCGGACGAAGAGGGCTTCGGTGGCGGCGGAATCTTCCTGGCAACCGCTGTTGGCCATCGGCTGGCCGCAGCAGGTCTGATCGAGCGGGTACTCGACCGAGCAGCCGAGCCTCTCGAGGAGCTCCAGGGTCGCGATGCCCACTTCGGGGAAGAAAGCGTCGACGTAACAGGGAATGAAGAGCCCGACCTTCATCGAGACGTTCCTCCGATGGCGGGCCTGAACACCCAGCTCCTGACCCGCGTGACCTTGGTCTCATTCATACGTCGCTCTCGTTCTGGCAGCGGACACCTGCCGGGCGATCGTTCTGAGCACGGAATCGTTCACCCGAGCCCGATGGCGCGGATGACGCTCTCGGCACCGTCGGCGGCGGTCATCAACCCCGAGCGCCCTGCGGCCTCGACGCGGGCCCGCCACTGGTCGTAGTCCACTGGCGGGAAGTCGGGGGTGAGGGCCAATTCCTTCTCGATCATTCCGTCGATTCCTGGGCCCGTCGCCGGGCCCTTATGGCGTCCCCGCCGCACGGTGCGGCTCGAACTGCGACAGGTCCAGGTCCGGCAGCATGGCGCCGTGCTCGAGGTAGTTGAGGTGCATGGCGAAGCAGCGCCGCAGGTCGTGACGGATGTGCCCCATCGGCGCGCCCTCCAGGTAACGATACAGGGCGTCCCGGTAGGCCGGGTGCGCGCAGTTCTCGATGATCCGCCGGGACCGGGCCGTCGGCGAGAGGCCGCGGAGGTCGGCCAGGCCCTGCTCGGTGACGACCACCTGGACGGAGTGCTCGCTGTGGTCCATGTGCGAGCACATCGGCACGATCGTCGAGATCCGGCCGCCCTTGGCGGTCGACGGGCACATGAACACCGAGAGGTAGGCGTTGCGCTCGAAGTCGCCGCTGCCGCCCAGGCCGTTCATGAGCTGAGTGCCCATGATGTGGGTCGAGTTGACGTGTCCGTACAGGTCGACCTCGATGGCGGTGTTCGTGGCGATCACGCCCAGCAGCCGCGCGATCCCCGGGTTGTTCGAGATCTCCTGGGGGCGGAGCACGATCCGGTCGGCGAAGTCGCCCAAGTTCTCGTAGAGGAACTTCAGCTTCTCCGTGGTCAGGGTCAGCGCAGTGGCGCTCGCCCCGATCGCCTCGCCGGAGGCGATCAGGTCGAGCATCGCGTCCTGGAGCACCTCGGTATAGACCTTGAACCGCGGGAACTCCTGGCGCGAGGCGAGCCCGGACAGGACGGCGTTGCAGACGTTGCCGACCCCGCTCTGGAGCGGCAGGAATTCGGGCGGGATCCGCCTGGACCGTATCTCCCGGAGAAAGAACTCGGCCACGTGGTCGGCGATCCGCAGGCTGGCCTCGTCCGGCGCGGCGAACCTCCGGCCACCGTCTGGCTCGTCGGTGTGGACGACCCCGATCACCTTGGTCGGGTCGACTTCGGCGTACCGCCGGCCGATCCGGTCGAGCGGGTCGTGGATCGGGATCGAGCTGCGGTGCGGCGGCGGGGGCAGCACGAGGATGTCGGCCATCTCCCGCAGCCGTGGCGAGTGGTACGCGTTCAGCTCGATGATCACCTTCTCGGCGCACTGGAGGAAGGTCGGGGCGTTGCCGATGCCGGTCGTCAGGTACACCCGCCCGTCGCGGGTGATCTCGGTGGCCTCGACGACGGCGAAGTCGATCGACCCGAGGAACCCCTCCATCACGGCCTGCGCGACATGCGAGAGGTGCATGTCCACGAAGTCGAGTTTTCCGGTATTGGCCAGCTCGCGCATCGGCGCCGAGGTGATGTACGGGGCCCGCCAGCTCACGGCCTCGGCCCGGCCCAGCTCGTCGTCGCAGGCCGCCCCGGTCGACGCGCCGCTGAGCAGCTTGACCTGGAATGCCTCGCCGGCCTGGTGCAATTCCCGGGCGCGCCCGGCCAGCGCCCGCGGCACCGCCTTGGGCGTGCCGGCCGGGGTAAACCCGCCCACGGCCACCATCGCCCCGTTGGGGATCAGCGACGCCGCCTCTTCGGCGGTCAGCGTCGTAAAGGTCTTCCCGATCGGCATGGTCTCAACGTCCCTCGAAGTGGGGTGGGCGCCGCTCGAAGAACGAGCGGATGCCCTCCTGGTAGTCCGCGCTGTCATAGATGCCCCGCCGCAGCGCCCGGATCCGCTCGAACGCCTCCGGGTTCAGCGGGGTCGCGTGATCGTGCCGACGGCCCCCTCCACCGATTTTTGCACCAGGGACATGATCTTTTTTCCTCCGAGTCGCCCTCTCGGCACGCGACTCCTGCGACAGGACAGCGACCGCGAGAGGCGACGCCTGCGGATGCTTCCGAGGCTCCATCATCCTCGGCCACCGTCACGTCCCTCGATCCTAGCAGAAAGACAGACGGGATTCCAAAAGATATGTCCGATTTCGACCGGCGCGGACCGCCCCAAGAAGGAATGAAAAGCCCAACCTTCATCGGCACGGTCCTCCGATGCCCGTTCCTCAGTCGGGGCAAGGTCCGCGAGCGCTCGTCGCCAGTGGTGCCGTGCCCCTAGAGCTTGTCTGTACGCCCATGGACCCCGAGACCGGCGCGGGCCAGGCCAGCTCACGGTGTGCGGCGATGAAGGCGTCGATCTGGGCCGCCACCTGAGCCGGGAAGGGCGCGATGCGACGGGCGGTGAGATCGGCATGCGCGTGCACGCACTCGAAGATCGAGGAGACCACACCCCGGGTTTCGTTCACCATGAAGAAGAGGTAGTGCATCAGCTTCGCGCTCCGCCCAATGAAACGCGCGCGAATCACCACGGTGTCCCCGTTGCGCACTTCGGCGGGATACCAGAGGTGGTGCTCGAGATCGAAGCCGCCCATGCCCGACGCCGCGAAGTAATCCGCGGTGAGCCCGAGCATCGGGTACATCGCGTCCCCCGCCTCGTCGTAGAGGGCCAGGTACCA
>JBAUOX010000188.1:0-9631 GCA_049579985.1 Isosphaeraceae bacterium
GCGATCGTTCGGGAACCTCGTCGAGCGACTCGACGAATACGGTGCCCCGCCCCTTGAACCGATCGACCACGTACTTGTTGTGCACAATCTCGTGGTAGACGTAGACGGGCGGTCCAAAAAAATCGAGCGCTCGCTCGAGGCATTCGATCGCCATATTGACCCCGGCGCAGAATCCGCGGGGGTTGGCCAGGATAATCTTCATGACGCTTCGAGTTTCTCCATTCGTCGGGTAAAACGACCATATCCTAGGCGCTGGGTCGTGCGAGGGGAAGGCGTGATTGCCGGGGTTTCCGGGCCGTTCCGTCTTCAGAGTGGGAGCAGCGGTATCCTGTGGGAGCTCCCGGGCTGAAGCGGACGGCCATCGGGTTGCCGACAGTTGGCGGGAAGTGCCTCGATTTTCCGCTATGCTTCCCCGCGCGACATGGCCTCGGAATCGCCTGGGCACGCCTCGAGGACCATCCTTCAGAGGCGCCGGAAGATTATTGGCGTAAGATGATCGGTGTCGGGTCGGATTTCGACAAAAACCGAACCGACACCAAATAATCCCACTAGCGCAACAAAGGTGGCAGGAACCGAAAAACGACTTCCTTGCATCAATGCACCCGAAATCGGTTCCTGATGCGAATGGCACTCGGCTAAGCTTAACACACTGGGCTTTAAGGTGTTACGGAGGAAAACACCGGCACATTGACTAATAATTAATAACATGTTCTCTATTTCACTGGACCCCAACCCCCAGTGTTTCTGAGTCATATTTCATATTTTATATACGTACATTGGTTGATATTTGTTGAAGAGGAGTGGATCGTAACGCATTACGCCATAAGACGTTACTCCTAATCCGAGTGCCATTGGTTCCTGATGCCTTATCTGCCCTCAAATGCGTTCGCCCCGACTTTCTTCAGAAAGAAGCCCCTCGGCGTTTCCAGAGGCGGTATTTCCTTGAAATCAAGCAGTTCTAAGCGGTTTCTGGATGATCGTCCGAACCCGCTCCGCTAAAATGAGTCGGAGTTCGCAAACGGTTCGACGATGACCAGTTCCGCGAGAGACTCGGCGGGGACGAACCGGAAGTCGAGTGGGAGATGCGGCTCTTCAAAAACGAGGAACTCGTCGAGCGCCGGAACGCCTTGGCCGTGGTCATTCTGTCATCAGCCTGCCCGGATGCACGTATTCCTGGCACCAGACGGACGGAAGGCCTGTCCGAAGCGTGAACGGCGAAGCATCAGCGAAAGGGACCGCCCATGCCGAAAGAGATTCCCGACTGCCCGACGAAGCCGAACGCCGCGCCGGAAGCGAGCCGCCGTTACGAGATCGAGTTGATTACGCCGATGTTCGGCGGTGGCGTCGAGCCCCGGATGAACGACCCGAGTTTCCCGATCAGGCCCACCGCGATACGGGGGCAGCTTCAGTTCTGGTGGCGAGCGACCGTTGGAGCGCAGTACGCAACACTTGCGGGCCTGCGAGCAGCCCAATCGGCGGTCTGGGGGTCCACGGAACGCGCGAGCCGGGTCCGAGTGCTGGTGGAGAATGTCCGGGCCAGCGAGCCGGTGCAGTGCGCGCAGGTCGAGTGGGACCAAAGCTCCCGGCGTGGGCAGGGCCGGTGGCGAATCAATTGGCAGGCGCCCTTCAACGGGCAAGACTCGGCACTTCCATATGCGGTGTTCCCGTTTCAGGGTGAGACGCCGCCTGAACCGACACGCAACGGCTACCGTGCCGCCGGCAGCCTGCATCCATAAAGCGGGCTTCCGGCTGACCATCCAGTGTCCGAACGCTATCTGGTCAGACGTCGAACCGGCGGTCTGGACATGGGGAAGGGCGAAGGGGACATAGTGGATTGTGAAAGGGCCCTGGGTAATCTGGGGGATTTGGCTCGCTCGCCCTATGCTTCCTGTTCTATGAAGACAATCCACTACGTCCCCCTTGGAGCTCCACTATGTCCCCCTTGGAGCTCCCTTGGAGCTCACGGGGGAACGCTGGACCGGATCGCGCTACGCACTGAACAAACGGGATCGTCGGTTGTTTACGTTCAAATGTCTCTTGCCAGATGTCCGTTCGAACCCCGCCCCGCTACAATGTGTCTGATCTCGCAAGCGCCCAAGGACGAGCAAAGCGGCGGGAACCTGGATGAGGCTCGGCCACGGGCCGGACGCGGGTAGCCGCTCTTCAAGAACGAGGATTTCGGCGATCGCCAAAGCGCCTTGTTGGACAGTTCTGCCCAACGGTGTGCGATCCGCATCAGACAACGCAAGAAGGCGAAGTATCAGCGAATGGGACCGCCCTTGTCGAAAAAGAGTGAAGTTGATTTCACCATCCACAGCGCGGCCTATCGGCCGCAACCAAATTGGAAGACTGGATCGATTACGCAATACGAAGCGATTGCGCGCCCTTCAGTCTTGCCCAATTTGACAATCTTGCTCAAAAAACAAGACTTTCCAGGTTAGTAGTACAGAGTCCTCCAGGCCACAGCCAAGCCGAAGCAAAAAGAAGAGGGCATGTTGAGGTCGTTCTTAAGGTTATGTGATTGTTGCCTGGTCTGTCACGAGTCGTGCGAATGGCCAAAGCTGAAGAAGCATCGGGACCTGATCGGCCTGGGACGAGGAGGTAGAACGGGTGAATCTTGTATTGATCGAGACATCCGGCAATCAGAACTACATCTTCGCCACCAACAAATTGCGCGAGAACGTCGGTGCTTCGGAACTGACTTACCGCGCGGGAACGGAATACGTCCGCGATGCGGTGAGTGAAGAAGGCGGTTCCCGCGCGGGGATTGAGGAGGTCGCCGCCGTCTCCGGCAAAGCGATCTTGCTCGTGCCGGACGAGACCGTCGGCAAGAAGGTCATCTCGGCGGTCACGCGGCGAGCACTGAAGGAGGCACCCGGTCTCGACATCCGCGGCGTGGTCAGCTCGTCCTTCGAGTGGGACAAGGGGAAGATCCACGAAAGGATCGGCGAGGCGCATCGGTTGCTGGAATCGCTCCGCTCGCGCGTGCCGGGGCCGGCTACTCGATTCCAGCGCCTGCCCGTCGTAGCCGAATGCACCACCAGCGGTCTGCCCGCGACGCGATATGTTGACGAGAGGGATCAACTGCCCAAGGACGAACGTGGCCCCCGTTCCGCGCAGTCCATCGCGAAGCAGCAGGCAAGGGAGGGATGGCGTCAACGGCTTCAAGAGTTGCTTGAGGACCATCAGGTTCAACTCCAACTCCCCAATGCGACGACGGAACTGGAGAAACTCGGCTGCGACTGGCTAGCTGTCATTCACGCCGACGGGAACGGCCTCGGCCAGGTATTCCTCGGCTTCGATAAGTTCGCCTCCGGGGACACGGACTACATCGACAAGCTCGGCCGCTTTTCGCGCGCGCTGGACTGCTGCACCGAGAAGGCATTCTGCGCAGCGCTGAGCGTGCTGAAGCCGCACGACCGGCGGGAGGTGCTGCCCGTCGTCCCGCTCGTGCTGGGCGGCGACGACCTGACGGTCGTCTGTGACGGCCGTCAGGCGATGAAGTTCATCAAGCGGTTCCTCGACCAGTTCGAGCACCTCACTGGGGCCGATTCGCTCGTGGCGGACATCATGGCCCGGACGCCGTGGTGTCAGGGCAAGGTCACCAGCTGTGCCGGCGTCGCGATCATAAAACCACACTTTCCCTTCCATGCCGCCTACAAACTGGCAGAAGAACTGTTGCGCTGGGCCAAGAAAAGAAAGCCGCGTTCGGCGGTCGATTTCCACATCCTCTACGACGCCAGCGGCCCCGACCTGGAGCGCATCCGCGCTCAGCTCACCACGGACGACGGGTCTACGTCCCTGGTCGCGCGCCCCTACGTCCTGAGCGGCGGACAGGAGTTCGAGCATCGGAGGTGGCAGGATCTCGATGCGCGAATTCAGACGGTCAACGCCAAAGAGGACGGCCGACGACGCCTCCCCAACAGCATGCTGCATGAACTGCGAGAGGGCTTGTTCTTCGGGCACTCGACAGCGGACGCCCGGCTGCGGCTGGTGCGCGAGCGGTATCGAGACCGGGGGTTGGACGAGCTGTTGGGAGACACAACTGGCGAGGGGTCGTTATTCTGGCGGAATGGCGAACAACGCATTACCGCCTTGCTCGACTCGCTGGATCTCGCGGAGTTCTGGGAGGGACAGTCATGAACGCCCACTGGCCACTGACCGAAATGTTTCGGATGCGGCTGACAATGGAGTCCGATTGGCATATCGGCTCCGGCACGGGCCTGCCGGGCAACATCGACCGCTTGGTCGTCCGCGATGGCGACGGGCTGCCGTTCGTCCCGGCCAAGACGCTGCGCGGTATCTGGCGCGACGCTTGTGAGCGGCTGGTGCGCGGGCTGGATGACGGCAAGGTCGGCGATTGGTCTTCGCTGGTGGATCGGATCTTCGGCAGCCAGCCGGCGCTGGGTGGGAACGGCTCGACCCGGCGGCACGAAGACCCGGCGCAGACGCCCCTCGAATCGGCCTTGGCGGTGGGACCGGCTCGCCTGCCCGCGGTGCTGCGCAACCGGATCAAGGCTGACCGCCGTTTAGTAGAGGCAATGACATTCGTCAAGCCGGGTGTCAAGATCGACCGACGCCGCGGGCAGGCGGAGACGGATTTCCTCCGCTTCGAGGAGATGGCCCGCGTCGGCACCGTGCTAGAGGCCGAGTGCGTCCTTCCTACCAGCATCATTGGCGAGCATCGCGTCGCAGCCAGCGCCTTGCTGGTCGCGGCAGCCCAACTCGTCGAGCGGCTAGGCGGCAAACGCCGACGTGGGCCAGGCCGGTGCAAGTTTGAAGTTGTGGGGGCAGATTCGTCCCAAGCCATCGCCTGTCTGGAAGCTCACGAGAAGCCGCCAGCATGGGACGACGAGCCGAACAACATGATTGCTCCCGCCAACAGCGAGGCCGCCCCACCGTCCGATCCGTGGATGGTCGTGCCCTTGGTGCTGAACGTAACTGGGCCGTTGGCGGTGTCCTATCGCACCGTCGGCAACGTGGTCGAGACACTGGATTTCTTGCCCGGCTCGTATCTGCTACCGCACGTCACGCGGACACTGATGCGCCTGGGGCTCGATCCTCGCGGTGCAATACAGCGGGGCGACCTCTGCGTGCTTACCGCCACGATAGAGGTCGGCGGCGAGCGCGGCCGGCCCGTACCGATGGCCCTGTTCGCGGACAAGAACGATTCAAAGAAGATCATCAACCGCCTGTTGGAAGGCGAACCGGACATGCAGGTCAAGCAGATGCGCGCCGGCTACGTTGGCGCGGCGAACGCTCCGACTCCCCGTACGGTCCCGCTGGTGGTGCAGACGCATAACACCGTCGAGGACGGCCAGCAACGACCCACCACCGAGGTCGGGGGCGTCTACACTTACGAGGCGATTGCGCCAGTGGAAGACGGCCGGGCCGTCCGGCTGCGAAGCGAACTTCGTCTGCGAAAGAGCCTGGCGGAAAAACTGACGCAACTACAGCCGGATTGGTGGCAGGTGCTTTGTAGTGTCGTTTCACTGGGCCGGTCGAAGAAAGACGATTACGGCGCAGGGAAGCTCGAAGCAGAAACGCCACGTGACTTCGCCTCGGCGACGGCGAGCGAGAACGAACTCTTCGTCTGGCTTCTGTCCGACACTCTGTTGCGCGGCGATGGGTTACGCCCCGCGCCAACCGCGAAGGATCTGGCCGCGGAGCTAGCCCGGCGGCTCGGCCTCCATGCAGACGCAGTGAAGGTCCGCGAAACGAAGGTTGGCCCCGCCGACAAGAAACCCCTCGACGAGCTCGTCCGAGTCCGGCGGCTGGACACCTGGCACGTCGGCTGGGGGCTGCCCCGGCCATCGCTGGTAGCGATGCAAGCCGGATCGTGCATGGCATTCACAGTCGAAGGCAAGATCGAACCGATGGGCTTGCGCGAGATCGAAGCCAGTGGCGTCGGAGAGCGCACGGCCGAGGGCTATGGGCAGATTCGATTCAACGATCCTCTTCTCTGCATGCCGCCGACCAGGTGGGGGAACATCCAAGGTGCCGCCCTGAAGGGCAGGACGACCAACACCGCTGCCCCCGCCCCGGAAATCGAAGCGACTTATGCCGAGTACGCTCACCGGCTTGAGCGGGTGGTATGGAATCAACAGATCCGGCGCGCCGCCCTGGAAATAGCGGCAACCCGGACCCGTCGCCAGGAGGCGATCAAGTGGGATGTGACACACGACAAGCCGAGCATGAGCCAGCTCGGCGGTCTACGCGGCCAAATCGCTCGGTTGCGCAGTGAGGCCGATGTGCAACCGATCACCGGCTGGCTCGATCATCTGGCTGAGAATCCGAAGCGGGACGAGAAGTGGCCGAGGGACGCGATCAGGCGCGTCCGTGACCTGTTAGTACAGCGCGAAAGAATTTGGGACACGCTTCAGTGCGAGGATTGGCCCACGCTGACCCAAGGGGCTGCTGATCGATTGCGGATGGAACTGTGGTCCCTGGCGGTGCGGACGCTGATCGATGCCTGTATCCGGGCGCACAAGCGCGAACTGGAGTCGGTGCGAGAGGTGAGGCATGGCGCGTGATATCATCAGCCGCATTCGGCTAAGGGGAACCCTCATTGCCCAAACACCATTGCACGTCGGCGGGCACGGCGACGACGTGGACACCGACCTGCCGCTGGCGCGCGACGGCGCGGGCGAACTGTGTATTCCCGGCACCAGCCTCGCCGGCGCCTTGCGGCAGTGGTGCGAGCAGGCGTTCGGCGAGGCGTTCGTCGATCAGCACTGGGGCTTCCAGAAAAACGACCAGGGCCACGCCTCCTACGTCGTCGTCGAGGACATGCCGGTCGTTGCGGCGGCGTCCGTCGTCGTCGAGATCCGCGACGGCGTCGGCATCGACCGTGGATGGGGGGCGGCGGCCGAAGGCATCAAGTACGACCGAGCCATCCTGCCGCGCGGCACGAAATTGAAGTTCGTCCTCAGCGCGGAGGTGAAGGGCGCGGGTGAACGCCTCGAAATACTGGCGATGCTGGCGTCGCTAAACGAGGCGCTGGAGGCCAGCCGGGTGCGTCTGGGAGCGTCGAAGACGCGCGGCTTGGGCAAGGTTATGCTGGAGAACGCCACGCTCGTCGAACAGAAGTTCAACAATCGTCAGGGAATCCTCGCCGTCCTGAAAAACGGCGGCGAGAAGGACATCACGGACCTCGGCGACGCGAGGCAAAAGCACCCTGTTAAGCCGATGCCGCGCCTGGAGGTGAAGGTTCACTGGCAGCCGACGGGGCCGCTCATGGTCAAGGCCGGCTTCGACGGCGTCGCCGTGGATATGCTGCCGCTGATGAGCGGGATTGACGGCGGACTGTCTCTGGTGCTGCCTGGCAGTTCGGTCAAGGGAGCGATGCGCGCCCACGCAGAACGCATCGTGCGGACGGTGCTGGATCGTAACTTGACCGGCGACTTCCTCCGCGACCTGGAACTACCGCTTATTGACGACCTGTTCGGTTTGCGCGGACTGAGCGAGGACGACATAATAAGGCGTCATCCACAAGGCGAGCCGAAGCACGGTCCGCTTCCGGGGCTGTCGGCGCTCAGCGTGGATGACTGTTTCGGTACAAAGGCGTTGAGCGAGGCTCAATGGCAGGCAGTGCAGGCAGCGCAAAGCGATGCCGAGTTGCGCGCCGCACTGGACGCGGCAGGACTGTCACCGTGGTCCGAGGCGTATCACGTCGCGGTTGATCGCTGGACCGGAGCGGCGGCGGAAAGCATGTTGTACACGGTCCTGGAGCCGCACCGCGTCGAGTGGGTGCCGTTGCGCCTGGAACTCGACTTGGCACGGCTGGCGAACTCAGACCAGTTGCCCGCGACGGCGCTGCTGATGCTGGTCCTTCGTGACCTTGCTCAAGGTCGATTGCCGTTGGGTTTCGCCACGCACCGCGGCATGGGCGCGGTCGAAGTGAATTCCCTCGCGCTGACCGCGCACCAGACAGATCCGCCGCTGGATGGGTTGCATGGAGTCACGGTGTCAGCGAACGGTCTCGCCGGTGTACCGGCCGAGCTGAACTCGGCCTGGAAGGGTTGGATTCAGCGGAATGTCTCAGGAGTACCGGCATGAACCAGACGACATTGGTCGTGCATAGTCGCGAGCGCGTCTCGCTCTCCGAGGCGTTGTCAGCGTTCGTCAAGGTCGGGGGTGAAGGGGCCTTCGCCTTGCTGTACTCCCCGCGCTCATGCGAGTTTGCCGCGTTGGCGTCAGGAGAGCTTCGCGGCAGCGACGGTCGTCCCGTTGATCTGTTACTAGTGTTCGAGGCCCGCGTGTTCAGCAAAGATTCGGAGCTGCGCTGGCTCAATGATCCGGGACACGCCAAGCGTCATCGGGCAGTGATCCTCGCGGAGCAGGATTACTCGGCGTCGCTGGGCGATTTGTGGAACAAGAAGTCGCTCCCTGTCGTCGGCACGCTCGACCAAACGTACTTGCTGTGGGGTGGGGGAACAGAGCGTCGTAGTCAGAAGGGTCGCCCGGTAGCGGAGGGTTGGAGCCTCCTGGGCACCCCTCAGATCGGTGGGTTGGCCGTGCCCGTGCCTGGCGTAAACAGACAAGATCAACGAGTGCTGCTAAAGACGATCGAATACCTGGCGGAAGTCGAGCACGGTAACGTCGTGATCCAAGACGAGCGTCTGTGCGGGCTGGAGGTGGAATGTGGCTGACCCAATCCGCGGCAAGTTGGTATGGCAGGGCACGGGAAACAAGCGTGTGCGGCGAGTGGTCTACCCTACGAAGAGGGGCATGTCACAGCCCACCCCGTTCGACGCCGAGCAACTTGCTGTTGCCTTGCGCGGCAACGCCGAAGATGAGGTCGAGGTCGATCTGGAGCTACAGGGCGGCAAGCCGGTGCGCATCCGGCCGGTAGGACAGCCGTTCATCGCAGCGGTGGCCCGGCCCCAGCAATCGTCATCTGGCGCAAAGCCCGAGGCACGCGGCGGCCGGCCAGAGCAGGGCCGGGGCCAGCCGGGTCCACGCGGGCAAGGGCAGGGACAGCAGCGCCGGTCTCAGTTGCCTCCGGCGTTTCACAATCCGTACAACTTCTTACCCGCGCCGCCGCGCAATACGAATCATCCCGAACTCGGCGATCACGAGCCGGCCGGGCATCATCGCCATCATGCCGGGCTGGTCAGCGGCGTCATCCGTGTGAGGATGACGCTAAAGACGCCCCTGTTGCTCCCCGACGCGAGCAAATCGCACGAATACAAGGAGGACAACCCTGCCCTTGGGATCAAGAAAGGGCACAAGCGTTTTCCCGTCCGTGTAGATGCCGATGACAAGCCGCTCATGCCGCCGACCTCGGTCAAGGGAATGTTGCGTTCGGCATACGAGGCCGTGACGAACTCCCGGCTGGCGGTGTTCGCGGGGCATGACCGCGAGTTGGCCTATCGGATGGCAACAAACGAGGGGTTGGGCCTGGTCCCTGCCCGGGTCGAAGGAGACCAGATGGTGCTACTGCCGGGGACGTCCGAGATCGGACCCAACCGACCACAGGGACCGATGTATGCTGCCTGGTTGCCGCGATACCATCGCGGTCAGCTTGACGCACTGCTTTACCCGGACGACTCGTTGCCTCAGCACCGCGATGCCGTGACCTGCTGGGTGGTGAGGGTGGAGCATCACAGCGGCCGGTTCTCCTTCTGGG
>JBAUOX010000189.1:0-4073 GCA_049579985.1 Isosphaeraceae bacterium
GCTTGACCGCGTGCTCGATCCCCAAAAGCTGCTCGAGAAGAAGCCAACTCCGACCCAGGTTCTTGAAGCGGGATGGGACCGCGTGCTCGATCCCCAGGGTGCCCCCGACACCGGCACGGCGGCGGCGAAGTAAGCGGATGGTGGAGACACGATCAGGAGAGGAATCTGTCATGGCCCATACGGCTCGACTCTTGCTGATGGTGGCATTCCTGGGAGGGATCCTGGCGTTGCCGGAGACCCATGCTCAGGCCCCGGCTCCGGCTCCGCGGACCGCCTCCGAGGCGCCGGCCCCGGCAACCCGGCCCGACGTCGCCCAGCTTGTTGGCGATCTTCCTCCTCCGCTGCCCGGCTCCGCTGTGCTGGCCCCGGAGACTGGGTGGGAGCCCGAGTTCTTGCGTTCACTGCCCCGGCCGCCGGACCAGCCCGGCTCGTTGCTCCAGCCGGCTCCCCCGCTCGGTCCCCCGCCGCCCAACCTGGAGCGCTACTTCGTTCAGGACCCGGTCCTCGATCCGCCGCAGTGGCCGAAGACCGGGTGGTTCACCAACGTCCAGATCGACATCATCCACCCGCACTTCTTTGCCAACAAGTTAGCAGCCTCCAACATTAACTCCTCGGGACACGGCGTGACGACCTCGAACGGCAGGACCGTGAACACGATACTGGGAAGCGCCCGGCTGAACTGGACAGTCGCCCCCCGGCTCGAGCTGGGCTATCGGCTGCCCTCGGGCTTCGGCGAGTTCTCCCTCTCCGATCGAGGCTTCTACACGGACGGGACGGGACCGTTCAATGGGCCGGCCGGCAATTTCACTCGTACCAGCCATCTCGGCGTGAACTACACGGACGCGGACTACGCCAGCCGCGAGTATACTCAGTGGGAGAACTGGACCCTGAAGTGGCGCGTCGGCGTGAGAACGGCCTTCACCTGGTTCGATACCACGGTCAGTCAGCCGTTTGACATGGCCGCCGCGGGCACTGGCCTCTGGGCCGCCCGGACAGTCAACTACACCGTGGGGGCCGGCCCGCACTTCGGGGTCGCGCTGGATCACAACTTCGCCCAGCCGGGGCTCTCGTTCCTCACCAAGATCGACATCGCCGACACGTTCTCGCGCGTCCGGCAGCGGTTCTCCGTGGCGACCACGTCCTTGACTCCGGCCGGTCAGCCGTCCAAGGGCGAGCTTCTCGACCGTTTCTGGAGCGAAATTCCGATCTTGAACTTCCAGGTCGGTCTGGGATACCAGCCCCCAAATCATCCCAACATCCACTTCTACGCGGGCTACGTGTACGAGTTCTGGTGGCAAGTGGGGACGAACAGTAATCTCGAAGGTACAGCCAATAGTAAGTTTGCTTTCTTCGACAACCAGGGCTTGGTTCTTAATGTGGCGGTGGACTTCTGATCCACCCGTACGTGGGTCAAAGCCGTCATGCGGGGAAAAACGATCGATACAAGGCCGGCAACTCCTCGCGGAGGGCCCGCTCCTGGCCGGGCGGCCGCGCCGCTCTTGTCGATCACACTCGTCATCATGGCGGCTGGGGTCGTGATCCCCTACTCCAGGCTCGGAGCCGCGATCGGGATGACGCCTCTCCACGCGGTCCCCTGGCTGGTGGCGGTCCTGACCGGGTATTGCGCGCTCACGCAGGTCGTCAAGCAGTGGCTCGTGCGGAAGTACGGGTCGTGGCTTTGACACTCCTGACCCCTTTGCGGTCTGGTCCATGCTGACTACGCTCTTGAGAGAGTCGTCCGTGTGACCTGCTTTCGCAGAGGAACTGTCCTGATGGGCTATCGATCGCTTGCAGCTTGTGTCAGCGACCTCGAAAGAACGGGCCGGCTGGCGGTCATCGACGATGAGATCGATCCTCACCTCGAAGCCGCGGCCATCCAGCGCAGGGTTTACCAGGCGGGTGGCCCGGCGCTCTATTTCCGGCGGGTCAAGGGCACATCGTTCCCGCTGGTCAGCAACCTGTTCGGAACAATCGAGCGCGCGCGCTTCCTCTTTCGCGATACTCTTGAAGCGGTTCGGCGCCTGGTTGAGCTGAAAGTGGATCCGGGCGCGGCGGCCAAACGCCCCTGGCGCTATCGGGGCGTGCCCCGGACGCTCTGGCATCTGCGACCCAGGCAGGTTCGGCGCGGTCCGATCCTCGAGAACCAGACGACGATCGACCGGCTGCCCGGCCTCCAGTCATGGCCCATGGACGGCGGGCCGTTCATCACCCTGCCCCTGGTTTACACGGAGCACCCGGACCTGCCGGGATTGGGCCGGTCGAACCTGGGAATGTACCGCGTTCAGCTTGCCGGCAACGCCTACGAGCGAAACCGGGAAGTCGGTCTTCATTACCAGATCCACCGGGGCATCGGCGTCCATCATGCGGCAGCCATCCGCAGGGGAGAGCCGTTGCGGGCGAGCGTTTTCGTCGGAGGGCCCCCTGCCCTTACCGTGGCAGCGGTCATGCCCTTGCCCGAGGGCCTGCCCGAGCTGGCGTTTGCCGGGGCGCTGGGGGGCCGGCGCGTCTTGATGGTCGCGGCGGAGGGTGGCCTGCCCATGCCGGCCGAGGCCGACTTCGCGATCACCGGCACGATCGACCCGGACACTCGCAAGCTCGAGGGTCCCTTTGGCGACCACCTGGGCTATTACAGCCTGGCGCATGAGTTCCCCGTGCTGCGGGTCGAGACGGTCTTTCATCGCAAAGGCGCCATCTGGCCGTTCACCTCGGTGGGCCGGCCGCCCCAGGAAGACACGACCTTCGGTGCCTTGATTCACGAGCTGACCGGGCCAATCATCCCGACGCTGATCGCAGGCGTTCGCGCCGTGCACGCGGTTGATGCCGCGGGCGTGCACCCGCTGCTGCTGGCGATCGCCAGCGAGCGGTACGTTCCTTATTCAACGGTCCGCCGGCCGCAGGAGATCCTCACGACCGCCAGCGCCATCCTCGGTCAGGGGCAGCTTTCGCTGGCGAAGTACCTGCTGATTGTCGCGGGCGAGGACGATCCGGCGCTCGACATCCACGACATTGCCGCGTTCCTGCGTCACTTGCTCGAGCGGATCGACTGGACCGGCGACCTGCATTTCCAGACGCGGACCACCATCGATACCCTCGATTATTCGGGGCACGGGCTGAACCAGGGGTCGAAGGTCGTGATGGCCGCCGCCGGCCCGAGGCGCCGGGAGCTCCCGGTCGAGCTCCGCTCCGGAATGCGGCTCCCCGACGGCTTTTCCCATCCCCGCCTGGTTCTGCCGGGGATCCTCGCGATCCAGGGACCGAAGTTCGTACCTGGCTCGGACCAGATTTGCACGTTCTGCCGAAGCTTCGGGACCGATGATCCAATCTGTTCATTCCCCTTGATCGTGATCGTCGATGACAGCGAGTTCACGGCGCGGAATCTTGGAAACTTCCTCTGGGTCACATTCACCCGGTCCAATCCCGCGGCCGACATCGAAGGAATCGATTCGTTCATCGACCAGAAGCACTGGGGGTGCCGCGGTCCACTGGTCATCGACGCGCGGATCAAGCCGCATCACGCTCCGCCCCTGGTGGAAGATCCCGAGATCGAGCGCCGGGTCGACGCCCTCGCCGCGCCGGGCGGGCCGCTGCACGGGATCTATTGACCGCCGCAAATAGGAGAATCCTGGAGAAGAGTCTGCTCATTCCTTCACCTCGTCGGTCCAGACCCGGAATGATTTCAGCGTGTTCGGGCCGAATGTCGTGCTGATCGCCACGTCGGAGGCGTCTCGGCCTTGCGCGATCAGGACGCGACCGATCCGCGGGATGTTATTGCGGGCGTCGAAGGTGTGCCACTGACCGCCGAGGAATGCCTCGAACCAGGCGCTGAAGTCCATGGGCGCGTCGGTCGGTGGTACGCCAATATCGCCGAGATACCCGGTGCAATAGCGCGCGGGGATATTCATGCAGCGACAGAAGGCGATCGCCAGGTGGGCGAAATCTCGACAGACCCCCTGGCGCTCGCGATACGCCTCCAATGCGGTTCTCGTTGGCCGCGCGTGCTCGTAGCCGAACTGGATCTGCTGGTGGACGAAATCACAGATGGCCTGGACGCGACCCCAGCCGGTGGGCGTCTT
>JBAUOX010000190.1:0-6498 GCA_049579985.1 Isosphaeraceae bacterium
ACGTGTTTGCCGTTGCTCTCCATCGTCAACTGCTGCAAGTAGGCCGGGAATCGCTTCAGGTACTGCTCGTACGGCAGGACTGCAACGGTCTGCGCGCCGAAGAAGTCGTTGTACCAGATGGCCAGCAGACCCATCAGCACCGGCAGGTTGCGCTCGAACGGCGCGGTGCGGAAGTGCTCGTCCATCTGGTGGAATCCATCAAGCATCGCCCGGAAGTTCTCCGCGCCGATGGCCAGCATCGTTGAAAGACCGATTGCGGATTCCATGGAATAACGCCCGCCGACCCAGTCCCAGAACTCGAACATGTTGGCAGTATCGATGCCGAATTCGGACACCTTTGCGGCATTCGTCGAAACCGCGACGAAATGCTTCGCCACGGCTTTGGCATCGTTGCCAAGACCCGTCAGCAGCCAGCCACGCGCGCTCTGAGCGTTCGTCATCGTCTCCAGCGTCGTGAACGTCTTGGACGAGACGATGAACAGTGTCTCCGCGGGATCGAGGTCGCGGGTCGCTTCCGCCAAGTCGGTGCCGTCGATGTTGGAAACGAACCGAAACGTCATGTCCCGGTCGCTGTAATGCTTGAGTGCCTCGTAAGCCATCACCGGCCCGAGGTCGGAGCCGCCGATGCCGATGTTGATGACGTTGCGAATGCGCTTGCCGGTGTGTCCCTTCCAAGTGCCGCTGCGCACCCGGTTGGAGAAATCCGTCATCTTGTCGAGGACGGAGTGGACCTGAGGCACCACGTTTTCGCCCTCGACGACGATCGACGCCCCTTTCGGCGCGCGCAAGGCCACATGCAGGACGGGGCGGTTCTCCGTGACGTTGATCTTTTCACCCCGGAACATGGCGTCGATCCGCGCTCTCAGGCCGGATTCCTCTGCCAGTTGCAGGAGGAGCTCGAGGGTTTCATCGGTGATGCGATTCTTCGAGTAATCGAGGTAGATGCCCATGGCCTCAGCCGTCAACCGCTCGCCTCGATGGGGATCATCCGCGAACAGCTTTCGAAGGTGCAAATCCCCAACCTCATGAAGGTGAGCTGCCAGTGCCTTCCAGGCCGGGCGTCTCTTGAGTGGCTTGATGCTGGCCGTCATCTGCTTTCCTTTCCTTTTCGTTATCCCGACAGACCGCGGCTGGTGCCAGAGGACTCCAGCGCGTTGTTGACGATTCGCTGGGCCTCGCTCACAATCGTGTCCAGGTGGGTCTGGTCTCTGAAGCTCTCCGCGTAGATCTTGTAGATGTTCTCCGTGCCGGAAGGCCGGGCCGCAAACCAGCCGCTCGTGCTCACGACTTTGAGCCCACCGATCGGTGCGTTGTTGCCTGGGGCGCGGGTCAGCTTGGCCGTGATCGGCTCGCCGGCCAGCCTTGACTCCGTGACAGCCTCGGGTGACAATTCCTGAAGCCGTGCCTTCTGCTCGGGCGACGCCGCCGCGTCGATTCGCGTGTAGTAGGGAATGCCGAATTCCACCGTCAATTCGTTGAAGTGCTCGCCCGGATCCTTGCCGGTTCGCGCAGTGATCTCGGCCGCCAGCAGGTCCATGATCGGGCCGTCCTTGTCTGTCGTCCACACGGTGCCGTCGCGTCGCAGAAAGCTCGCCCCGGCACTCTCCTCACCACCGAAGCAGCACGAACCGTCGAACAGGCCCGGCGAAAACCACTTGAAGCCCACCGGCACCTCACACAGGCGACGGCCGAGCCTGTGCACCACCTGGTCGATCATGCTGCTACTGACCAGTGTCTTGCCGACCACGGCCTGCGCCGGCCATCGGGGGCGATGAGTGAGCAAGTAACCGATGGCGACGGCCAGGTAGTGGTTGGGGTTCATCAGCCCCACCGAGGGTGTGACAATACCGTGCCGGTCGGAGTCCGGGTCGTTGGCGAAGGCGACGCGATACTGATCCTTGATGCCGACGAGCCGGGCCATCGCGTATGGGCTGGAACAGTCCATGCGGATCTTGCCGTCGTGATCGACGGTCATGAACGAGAAGGTCGGATCGACCTTGGGGTTCACCACGTTGATATTCAGACCGTAGATCTCGTTGATGGGTTCCCAGTAGTGCAAGGCCGCGCCGCCGAGCGGGTCGACGCCCAGCTTGAGGCCGGCGGCACGGATGGCGTCCATGTCGATGACGTTCCGCAGGTCGTTGACGTAGGGAAGGATGAAGTCTTCCTGGTGCGTGTTCCCCGCCTTGATGGCCATCGAAAACGGCATGCGTCTGACGCCGGCATTGCCGGTTTTCAGCAGCTCGTTGGCCCGGTTCTCGATCCACTTCGTCACGTCGGTGTCGGCGGGACCGCCGTTGGTTGGGTTGTACTTGAAGCCGCCATCCTCGGGGGGATTGTGCGACGGCGTGACGACGATGCCGTCGGCAAGCTGATCGTTGCGGCCGCGGTTGTAGATGAGGATGGCTCGCGAGATGACGGGCGTCGGGGTCACGCCGTCGTCGCGCTGGATGATCGTGTCCACGCCGTTGGCCGCCAGAACTTCAAGCGCCGTGCGCTGCGCCGGGCTTGACATCGCGTGGGTATCTTTTCCCATGTAGAGGGGACCATTTTGGCCCAGGCCACGGCGATAGTCGCAGATTGCCTGGGTGATTGCCAGGATGTGGGCCTCGGTGAACGTTCCGTGCAGCGGTGTGCCGCGGTGTCCGCTCGTGCCGAAGCTGACTCGCTGATTGGGGTCGCCCAGATCGGGGCTACGCTCGAAATACTCCCGTTCGAGCCGGGCGGGGTCGACCAGCATCTCTTTTGGGGCCGGCTTACCCGCGAGTGGGGAGATCGCCACGTGGGTCTTCCTTTCATTCAAACCAGGTGCCGCAAAGCGATCGGGACTGGCACTGGTCGGCTAGGGGGCACTGGTGGACGCGGGACACGGCTCCGCCAGCCGGGTGCTGCTTCTATCGAAACGTCCGGTTCGGCGTCGCAAGAGAACGCCAGTCTCGGTTCTTTCTGTCATGAGGGTGATGGAACAAATCGCGCCCTTCGATGGACCCACAGCCCTCAACCTCCTTCAGGGCGGGGCCATCGTCGAGCGAGCATTCTACCATGTCCAATGTGACCCCAGGAATCGCCCACATCCAGCTCTGCGACACGATTTCGCTCTTGCCGGGAAAGGGTAAGGCAACCGCCGTGCCAAGGGTGAGGCGAGGTTGGCCGACGACCACGTAAGGAAGTAAGGAACTGATTCGCCTGGCATCATCGCGATCTGCCTCCTGGAATCGACTGCTGACGCGCGGTAAAAAGGATGCTTGTGATACTCTGCCGGGCCGATGAGGCGTCCAGGGTACCATGTTTCTCTTCTATTATCAGGGCCGTGTAACTATGAAGGTCCACGAGTATCAGGCGAAGCAACTACTGGAGAAGGCAGGGGTCGCGGCTCCAATAGGGGTCGTGGTGACTGTGCCTGCCGAGGCGGCCAAAGCCTACGGTGTGCTGGGCGAGGGTTTGATTGTTGTCAAGGCTCAAGTTCACGCCGGCGGCCGGGGCAAGGGGGTCGCGGTCGGCCCCGAGATCGATCGTGACCTCGCGCTGGCCATCGCCAGCGGCAAGAAACCCCGGCCCGACGGCATGGCCAAGGGGGTTCAGCTCGTCAACTCGGCCGCGGAAGCTCAGAGCGCAGCCGCCAGCTTGCTGGGCAAGACGCTGGTCACCTACCAGACCGGCGCTCTTGGACAGGCGATCTCCAAGGTGCTGGTCACGGTCGGCCACAAGATCGCTCGCGAGCTCTACCTTGGCCTGGCGATCGACCGCAACCTCAAGTGCCCCGTGCTCATGGCCTCGACCGAGGGAGGCGTCGAGATCGAGACAGTTGCCGCCAAGACCCCGGAGAAGATCCATCGCGAGCCGATCGACGTGGGTGTCGGCCTGGCCGATTTCCAGGCCCGTAAGGTCTGCAAGGCGCTGGGGCTTACCGGACCGACGGCCAAGAAAGGCGCAGTGTTCCTCAAGAACTTCGTCAAGCTATTCATCGACAAGGATGCCTCGCTGGCCGAGATCAACCCGCTGATCGTCACCGAGAGCGGCGACGTCCTGGCGCTCGACTGCAAGTTCAACTTCGACGACAACGCGGTCTTTCGCCACTCCGACGTGGCGGCTATGCTCGACGAGTCCGAGGAAGACCCGGCCGAGCTGCGAGCCGCGCGTACCGGGCTCTCCTACGTCAGCCTGGACGGCGACATCGCCTGCCTCGTCAACGGTGCGGGACTGGCCATGAGCACCATGGACCTGATCAAGTACCACGGCGGTGAACCGGCGAACTTCCTCGACGTCGGCGGCGGAGCCGACAAGGACCAGGTGCTCGAGGGGTTCCGAATCCTGCTCTCCTCACCGAATGTCAAGGCCGTGCTGGTCAACATTTTTGGCGGCATCATGCAGTGTGATATCATCGCCACCGCAATCCTGGCTGCCTACGACGAGATCGACTTCCGAGTTCCCCTGGTCGTCCGTCTCGAGGGGACCAACGCCGACCTCGGCAGGGCGCTCCTGGAGAAGAGCGGCCGCAAGATCATCACGGCGGACGGCCTCACCGACGCGGCCCGAAAGGTCGTCGCCGCGGCAAGAGGAAGTGCGGCCTAGCTTCTCTGAAGCGTTTCCCTGGTGACATACCATGACTACCGCGGTCTCCGCTCGACTTCGTAATGAGGCACTTGCACTCTTGGACAAGCGAGGCTCAATTCTTGATGTTGCTCGCGAACTATCGCAATTGATGCGGCAAAGCGGGATTCCGGGCGTCGTCATCGGGGGAATCGCGGTGGTACTTCATGGTCACGTACGGACGACCAGGGACATCGATATCTTCGTCGCGCAGTCGCTTCAACCCTTCGTCGAACTCTTGGTCGCGAACGGGTTCGCTGTCGATGCCGAGAAGAAAGAGTTTGTTCGCGATGGCGTCCCCATTCAACTGGTCACTATTGACCAGTTGAAGCAGCCACCCAGGAAGACCGTCGAGATCGAGGGGATCACGACGGTTTCGCTCGAGGACCTGATCGAGATCAAGCTGCGCAGCGGTAGCTCAAACGTTCTGAGGGCCCAGGATCTGGCCGACGCCATCGGCCTGATCCGCCATCACCGATTGACGGGAGAGTTCGCACGCCATCTCGATAAATCGCTCCGGCCAACGTACCGCAGGCTCATCAAGGAAATGAAGCGAGAAGCGCGAGGCTGATTTCCGAGACCATCCCTGACTTCACAGCGGCGGCACGGTCGATCGCCCTAGACTCCGACAAGAAGCCGGTCGAATTGATTTCTGGGAGGGATCTCGTAAAGTTGATGGAAAACCTCGGCCTCGGGCTGATGCAGGTCTACGACATCGACCAGAGATTCTTCAATGACTTCGAGTTCGAAAAATGAGGCATCTCGAATTCGACCCAGGCAGCGAAATAGACGGAGCAGACCATGAGCGCAAAATACACGGCGGTCGTGCGGCGCGACGGACAGTGGTGGATCGGCTGGGTCGAGGAATTCCCGGGGGTCAATTCTCAGGGGAAGACACGAGAAGAACTCCTTGACAACCTCCGCTCTGCCCTGACAGAGATCCTGGAGATCAATCGCTCCGAAGCAGTGGCCGCGATGGAAGGCGACTATGAGGAAGTGAGTATCGAAGTGTGAAGCGGCGAAAGTTGATTTCCCACCTTCGGGCGAGCGGCTGTGTCCTCATCCGCGAGGGAGCCAAGCACTCCTGGTGGGGAAATCCAACGAATGGTCGTCGTTCGTCGGTCCCAAGGCATACCGAGATCAGCGATCCATTGGCCAAGAAAATCTGCAACGACCTCGACATCCCGAAACTATGACACTCCGGTGTGCAGCCCACACCCGATAGGACAGGATTATGAGTATTCTCGTCAACAAGAACACGCGGCTGATCTGCCAAGGAATCACCGGCAAGGCGGGGGCCTTTCATTCCGAGCAGTGCAAGGAGTATGGCACGAACCTGGTGGGGGGTGGCACGCCCGGACGCGGCGGCGAGACGGCCCTGGGGGTTCCCGTGTTCGACACCTGCTCCGAGGCGGTCAAGGCCACCGGCGCCAACGCCACGATGATCTTCGTGCCGGCCGGCGGCGCCGCCGACGCCATCATGGAAGACGCCGACGCCGGGATCAAGGTGATTGTCGCGATCACCGAGGGAACTCCCGTGCTCGACATGGCCCGCGCCGTGGCCTATCTCAAGGCCCATCACCCGGCCGCGCGCCTGATCGGCCCCAACTGCCCGGGCGTGATCACTCCCGGCGAGTGCAAGATCGGCATCATGCCCGGATATATTCACAAGCCGGGTCGAGTTGGCGTCGTCAGCCGATCGGGCACCTTGACCTATGAAGGGGTCTGGCAGCTCACAAACCTGGGCATCGGGCAGAGTACCTGCCTCGGCATCGGCGGCGATCCGGTCATTGGCACCAGCTTCGTGGATCTCCTGGCCATGTACGAGGCCGATCCTGACACCGACGCCGTGCTCATCATGGGCGAGATTGGCGGCAACGCCGAAGAACAGGCCGCCGAATTCAAGGC
>JBAUOX010000191.1:0-4267 GCA_049579985.1 Isosphaeraceae bacterium
GGGGGTGCCGCGCTGTGGACGGGGAGTTGGAACCACGCCGAGGACATCGCGCCTCACCAGCGTGTCACCGCGAAACCACCCAGTCGTGTGAGGGACAGCGATTCCACAGCGTGACGAACCGGGTGCAGTTGACGTGCACGCCCGGATCTGTGGGAGCTCCAGGGAGTAATCCCTGGAGCGACCCGGCCCGATGCCCGAGACCCCGATGCCCGAGACCCCGATGCCCGAATCGGTCTGACCCCGATGCCCGATTCCCAGAGAGCGAGCTCGAAAGGCCACCGCCACAACAAGACGTTTTGGGCACGCATCCTCGTTCGAGACAAATCGGGGAGCCGGAATGTCAGCGCGATAAAACACCTGGTTGAAATAACGACTCATCGTATCTTCAAATCCCAGAGGTGCGTGTCAAGGAAAACCGAACGGCTCTTCTGCACTTCTGCACCCTCAACCGCTCTTGACCAAAGTTATCCGATGGGGATAATCCGGTCGTCTCGCGTCGACGACTGCGAGAGCGAGAGCAAGAGAAAGCTGATCCTATTCTCTGGGCCCGTCCCAAGTATCTGTATCTCGCTGGCCTTCGAGAATGTCGCGTTTCCCCGCCGCTGTGTGGAAAAGGCGAGTGACCGAACGAGCACGGAGTATCTCGCGGTAAGACTCACACACTTCAGGATACGATCATAGACTCGAGGAGGAGAGACTCGTGATTGAATCCATCACAATCCTGGGCGGGCACGGCAGGGACGGAACCCCGGAGCCCGTGGATCGCATCGATCTTAGAATGGGCGACGTGGTCAGCGTCGTGGGCCCGACCGGCTCGGGCAAGACAACATTGATCAACGACCTGGAGCTCTTTGCGCACGCAAACACACCGACGGGGCGGAAGGTGCTCATCAACGGCAAGCGTCCACCGGTCGAGTACCGCGATGACCCGGCGCACAATCCGATCGCGCTCATCACGCAGCACACCAGTTTTCTCTCCGATCTGCCGGTAGGCGAGTTCCTGACAACCCACGCGCGAATCCGTAGCAGTGATCACCGGGCCGTGGAAGACGCGATCGAGCGCACCCTGGCCTTCGCCAATCAATTGACGGGAGAGCCGGTGGCCACCGAGACCCGGATGACCGAGCTTTCCGGCGGCCAGACCCGCGCCCTTCTCATCGCCGACGCCGCGATCATCTGCAATACACCGATCGTGCTCCTCGACGAGGTGGAGAACGCAGGCATCCATCGTACGCGAGCGCTCGAACTCCTGCGGCAGCATCGCAAGATCTTTATCTTCGTGACCCACGACCCGCGAATCGCCTTGCTTTCGGACTTTCGGATCGTGATGCAGGGGGGGCGGGTCACGCGGCTCTTGCAAACGGATGATGTCGAGAAACGGCTGTCGATCAAGGTGAGCAAGCTGGACGATGCGCTTTCGCGACTGCGTGAGAAACTTCGCCAGGGGTTGCAGTTGAGCGAGCACGAGCTGGAGGAAGTCGCATGAAGCTGACGATCTGTGCTGGACCGGCCACCACGGGGAAGACCTCCGTGCTGCGTCACATCACCCGGAAGCTCCTGGACGACGGCCAAGGCGTGGGCTTCTTGAAGATCGACGTGCAATTCGCCGAGGAAGACGTCCAGATAACGCGGGAGTTCGGCATTCCGGCGCGCAAGGTGTATTCCGGCGAACTTTGCCCCGACCATTGCAACGTGATGGTGCTGGGCGATGCACTCCAGTGGGCACACAAAGCGGGGTGCGATGTCCTGCTCGTCGAGACCGCCGGGCTCTGCCTGCGATGTTCTCCCTATGTCGACGGCGGCCTGGGAATCGTCGTGCTGGAGGCGACAAGCGGCATGAACCTGCCACTCAAGGTGGGGCCGATGCTCTCGCTGGCCGACATTGCCGTGGTGACCAAGATCGACCGCGTCTCGCAGGCTGAACGGGAGGTTTTTCGAGCCCGAATCCAGGACGTGGCTCCGTGCGTGAAGATTCGGGAAGTCAACGCCCTGCACGGAATCGGCATCGACCCGCTGGTGACTCAGATCGCCGACGCACCCGAAATCGACTTCGATGACTCGGGCCGCCACGACAGCCTATTGCTGCGCGGGAATCCCCCCGTGGGAACCTGCACCATCTGTGTGGGCAAGAAGGAGATCGGCTGGCAGTCTCACTTTGGCGTCGTGCGGCCGCTCGAGAATCAGGCCTTCTACCGGGGTGAATGAGATGCCCGCGCAGGTTTATCTGGACAACGCCGCGACGACTCCACTCGACCCCCGGGTGGCCGAGGCGATGCGGCCCTGGCTGGGCGAGACCTTCGGGAATGCGTCCAGCCTGCACGCGATCGGCCGTCAAGCGCGTCAGGCCGTTGATGTGTCGCGCCGGCAAGTGGCCGCCCTGTTGAATGTGGACCCGGGCGAGATCGTGTTCACGGCCAGTGGCACCGAGGCCGACAACCTTGCACTCAAGGGCACAGTCGAGGCCTCTCCAGGAAGACCGTGCCACGTGGTGACAAGCCAGATCGAACATCCCGCGGTGCTCGAGACCTGCCGGTACCTCGAGAGGCACGGCACGGAGGTCAGCTATCTTCCTTGCGGGGAAGACGGGATCGTCTCGCCTTTGGCGCTGCGGAATGCCATGCGGCCAGAGACGCGTCTGGTGTCGATCATGGCCGCGAACAATGTCACCGGTGTCGTGCAACCGATCGCGGAGCTGGGGCGGATCGCGCGCGAGCGCGGCGCCTTGTTTCACACCGATGCGGTCCAAGCCGCCGGCAAGCTCCCTTTCGACCTCCACGCTCAGCCGATTGACCTGCTGTCGCTTTCCGCCCACAAGCTGCATGGTCCCCAGGGCGTCGGGGTGCTCTACGTGCGCTCGGGTTTGAAGCTGGAACCGCTGGTGCATGGAGGCGGACAAGAGCGAGGGCTGCGGTCGGCCACCGAGTTCGTGGCCGGGGTGGTCGGCCTGGGTCGCGCCGCCGAGATCGCCCGGTCCGAGATGTCCGCGGAGGCCGTCCATCTCGTCGCCCTCCGCGATCGCCTGATCGAGACCATCGCCACGCGTATCCCGGGTGCCTATCTGATCGGTCATCGCCATCGCCGCCTGCCTGGACATATCTGCCTGGGCTTCGCGGGTCATGAAGGGGAGGCGATCAAGCTGCTCCTGGCGCTTGATGAGCAGGGGTTCGCCGTCTCGTCGGGCAGCGCCTGCAGCGCGGATCACGCAAGCGAGCCTTCTTATGTCATGCTCGCGATGGGCTTCGACGCGCTGCGAGCGCGCGGTTCGCTGCGAGTCACACTGGGCCGTTTCAACACAAGGGCCGAGGTCGATCAGTTCCTGGAAGTCTTGCCGCCACAGGTCAAATCTCTGCGTCCTGTTTCAACGCGAGTGCCGGCTTCTCATTTCTCGCTGAATTCGACGTTTGCTTACAAGTCCTGACAAAGGGCCATCGAGTCATGACAAACCAAAAAGAGGCGAGGGGCACGAAGCTCCAGGTCGATCTGCCCGGTCTGAACTGCGGTTTCTGCGGTTACCGCCGTTGCGAGGAAATGGCGGCCCACCTCGACACCAACCCCGATCTCCTGGAGCGTTGCATCCACCTTGCGCCGGAGCGGGTCTCGACGCAGACCGCGGTTGTCGATCGTCCGGATTCGAGCACGGCATGCGGTTCCTGCATGACAGCCGGTCGCGGCAATCCTGAGCAGCCGCGTACAGCCTGGAGAGACTCTCTCGGCCGAGAATTCGACTTCTACCTCGAGCACTTTCCCGAAGACCCCGGCCCGCGTGAGATCATCATCCCACACAACCCAATGTTGACTCGCGAGATGGACATCCGGGTGGGCGAGACCCTCATCGGCCGCCCGCTGGGTATGTCGTGCGGTTGCCCCGTGACCCATTGCGGCGTGGCGGTGAATGTCGAACCACGGACCGGAGTCATTGTGTGGTGCGTCACCGGCCCGCTGAGGCCCCGGCAAGAGGGGTTCAAGGACCTCGGCTACTACATCGCCGAAGGTTACGAGGGCATGGTGACCGAGACCCGCTCCGAGCTCAAGATCGGCATGCGCTACTTCTTCCAGCCGCGCATGTGCATGCTCCAGTGGAGGCACAGCGGTCTCCTGAACTACCTCAACCGCACGCCATCGGGATATCAGGTTCGCGTCGAGGGGCTCTGGATTGGCTGAGGCCCCCCGGGCGCAGAACAATCGAACCGCCGGAGGAACGATAGCCCGGTATTCCGCCGCGATCTCCAGTGGGCTGTGCGAAGTCACACGCCGTGATCGCGGCGGA
>JBAUOX010000192.1:0-6436 GCA_049579985.1 Isosphaeraceae bacterium
GGTCCAGTGATAATGGGAGTCACCTATTCGTTCATTCAGTAGACGAGGGATCGGGCGGGTCTTCTTCGATAGGCACATACCTCTCGCAAGTCGCCGAGAATTCGGCCGGTGTTCGGTATCCCAGGGAGCTGTGCGGGCGTTCCGTATTATACTCCCCCTTCCAGAGCGCGCCCAACGCTCGGGCCTGCGGTTCGCTCTCGAACTCCTCGCGGTCCAGGAATTCGTCGCGAACCTTGCTATGGAATGACTCCGCGTAACCGTTCTGCCAGGGGCTCCCCGGTGCCACGTACAGCGGACCGGAACCCGTCCCCTCCAGCCACGAACGCACCACTTGGGCCACGAACTCCGGGCCGTTGTCGCTACGGAGCCGACACGGCGGACCGCCGCGCCCCGCCGCGACTTCGGCCAGGATGATCTGAATGTCCTCGGCTGTCATGCCTCGTCGCGCCTCCAACGCCAGGCATTCACGAGTATATTCATCTACGAGACTCAACCACTTGAGGCTACGGCCGTCGCTGGTACGATCGAAGATAAAGTCCCATGTCCATACGTCGTCCTTCCCACGCGACGGCCGGAGATGACAGGCGTTCCGATCCTGCCCATGCACTCGGCGGGGCTTGGGGACGGCCTGCGGCTTGGCCAGCTTCAGCCCCGACTGACGCCAGATGCGACGAACCGCCTTCTTGTTGACCGACCAGCCCTCGCGATCCAAGAGGGCCCAGATCCGCCGGTAGCCGTACCGCGGGTGCGCCCCGGCCAGTTCCTCGATCCGTCGAGCCAACGCCGCCTGTTCATCGCGAAGGACGGGCGCGTAGCGGAGGCTGGAGCGGGCCAGGTCCAGCGCCCGAGACGCGCGACGTTGAGATACGTGGAATTGTTCACGTAGTTCTTTGACTATGAGTCGGCGTCGGGGGGCGGTCAGGGCTTTTTTTTCAAGGCCTCCTGGAGCATGCGGCGGTCGAGCGCCAGCTCGGCGACCAAGAGCTTGAGTCGGCCGACCTCGGATTCGAGTTCGGATATACGAAGTTGTTCATTCGATACGGGGTCCTCCTGGAGGGCCTTCCAGCGGTAGTAGGTGGTGGGTCCGATCCCGGCCTTGCGGCAGGCATGGTTGATGTTCAAGCCGGCGTCGAGGTCGGCTTGGAAGTCGCGGAGGATAGCCGCGATCTGGTCCGGTCTGGGTCGTTTTCGCATGAATCGCTCCCTGGCTCTCTGCCAGTTGTACGATTCCCATTAAGACTGGACCAGGTTTTGGGGGGCAGGCCAATTCTTTGCTTTCGGGAAATCCTCGTACCCTGTTTCGAATTCCAAGGATCGGGTCGTACCGGACGGCGCGGAAGTCGGCCAGGCCTGGTGGTCTGACCGTCCATAACTCATCACGGACTTGAGTTCGGCTTCGCGAACTCAAATCATTGATACAGTATATGTTAGAATAATTGTCTTATACTCAGCCCAACCTGTCAAGTTGGATGGTCAGTCCACTAGTTGCCGCCTGAACGATCGGCTAGGATGCCTTTGCGGGAATGAGGAGAGGTCACCGACCGCCTCGGTGCGGATCATTGTGCGAGGAGCCTGGTGACCTCACGAGTCGGACCGGCCGATTGCGCATCGGAATTACCTCGAGGCCGCCTCTGCCGACGCCCCGAGTGTGCCCCAAGGCGGGAGCTGTTCTTAGTGGGAGTCTCATCATGCGTCGCTTCCTCACGACTGTCCTTGGTCTGTCGATCGGTCTGAGCTTGTTGGCCTCGAGTGCCAGCGCACAGTGGATGTACCCGAGGGGTTACGGCGGGTACGGGATGAGCCGATGGGGGGCCGACCCCGCCGCCGGCTATATGGCGGGGCTGGGGTCGTACGCGCGAGGTCAGGGTGTCTACCAGCTCGAAAAAGCCAAGGCCGACTCGATCAACGTCGACACGATGATCAAGTGGAACAAGGCCCTGCGGGCGCGCCAGCTCGCCCTTCGCGAAGAGAAGCGGAAGGAGGCGATCAAGCGGGAAGCCGAGCGCGAAGTGAGGGTCGAGCAGATGGAGCTCAGGGACGGGACCACGCTCAACAACCTACTCCTCCAGATCCTCGACGCCGACCCCGCCGCAGCGAAGACGGGCCGTGCGAAAACCCCGATCAGCCCCAGCGCCATCCGGGAAATACCGTTCGAGTGGGATTCCGAGGCCATCACCTTGTGCCTCGATCAGATGACCGGAAAGGAGTCGCTCCCTGCCGCCCTGATGCTGCCAAGGTACGTTGACGAGCGCAACGCCCTGCATTCGGCCATCGAGCCAGCGCTTGCGGAGGACGCCAAAGGGAACGTCTCCCTTGCGACCCGTACGCGCATCGCCGACGCGGTCTCAAACTTCCGGTCCAAGTTTATGAAGAACTCCTCCGACTTCGAGCCAGGGTATCAGGATGCTCTTGACTACTTCACCACCATGGCTAGCCTGACCCGGTTGCTCAACGACCCAAGCATGAAGGCGTTCTTGGCCAAGCTCGACGACGGCGAGGAGCGGACCGTCGGAGACCTGGTCGCCTTCATGCACGTCCATAACCTTCGCTTCGGGGCGGCCACCTCCGACCGTCAGATCGAAATCTACACACGGCTCGTGCCTGCCCTTACGGCGATTCGCGATCAGCCCAGGACCGAGGGGGTCACCCCGTCCGCCCCGGACCGGACCGGGGAGGGTCTGAAGTCGGCCGCGAAGGAGGTTTTCAAGTGGATGGGCTGGGACGAGCTCGAGGCGCATCTCCGGAACCTGTAGGGGAGCCGACTCAGGATTGCACGCAGCGCGTGAGGGAGCCCGGGACCGCGGGATTCTTGACCGGGTCCCGGGCTTACGATCATTTCCGAAGTCTTTCTCAGGGTTGGGCTGGTGCAGTCGCAGGTGCTGGGCTGGACCCGCCGAACAGGTGTTCCCAGCCCATGTCCTTGAAGAGGTCGGTCGCGGCCGATTTCAGGTCATCGACCGCCCTGGATCCCAGGCTCTCGGTGTCGGCAACCGCCGTGCTTCCCAGGCCCTCGGCCGCGCCGACTGCCGAAGTCGCGGCTGCCGCGACGCCTCCGGCCGAGGTCCCGAGTGTCCCGTTTGCTTGCTCGGCGAGCATGGGATAAAGCTTCGTGTAAATAAGCCGCTGACGGTATGAGTTGGCCGCGCCGAACCGCAGGTTGAAGGCCTGCATGAACCCGAGCAGGTCACCCAGGGTCGTTCCCTGGTAATCTTCCAGCTCGGCCAAGACCTTCTCGATCTTGGAGCTGTCGAGCATCTTGGTCAGGCCGGCCATGGCCTTGAGCGCATTTCGGGCGGGGATGTAATCGGGGTTGTCCTGGCGCACGCGCTTCTCGAACGCGAGCCGGAGATTGTTGATGGCCGTCCCGACGGCATTGACGGTTTCCGGTTCGAGGTTCCCCTGCTCGTCCTCCTTGAGCGCGACCTGAACGGCCTTGCGCAGGGCCTCACGTTCCGGCCGGAAGGCCTCGTCCCTGAGGGCAATCGGCCACTGTCCGTCCATCGTCATCGAATCCAGGCAGACCGTCATGCACTCGGTTGCGACCTCAAATGGGATGTCGGCGATGACCTCGGGTCGAAGAGGGGTCTTGATGTACTGGAGCGAGCGATCGGCCACCGCCGGGTTGAGCAGGGTATCGAGCAGCACGTTGAGGGCGTCGCCGTCCGTGATGTCCCGCGTCTCGGGGTGGTTCCGCAGGCGATCCTGGATCTCCTTCCCTAACTTGATGGCCCGTGCTTGCCCTGCCTTGACTCGCGCCTGGTATATCCGATTCTTCACCATTTGACCTTGCCACACGGCCGCATTCCAGCGCATTCGCGTGTCGACGTTGATCGATCGGGCTTGAGACGTTTCCATGTTGTACATGCCGCGGCCCATGTTGAACATGCCCATCCCTCTGGCTATGCTCCCCTGGGGCGTGCCCACTCCGCCGCCCCAGCCGCCCCAGCCGTAGCCGCCACCGCCGTAGCCGTACTGGGCACGCGCGGTGCCCGAACACATCGACAGCACCAAGGCCATGCTCCAGACGAACGTGTTTCGCTTCATGATGGGGACCTCTCGAGAATCCGTTGAGAAGGCATGCAGTCGCCCCGGTTTTGAACGAAAACCGGAAAAAAGCGACGCGCGCCATCGAGCCGTAAATCTCCCGAGGCAAGACTGAAATCCCCCGATAGAGATCAACGTGTACTTTCTTGAGAATGGAAACGCTTGGAAGAACGCCGGGAGAGCCGCGCGACTCCCTCCTGATTCAAGGTTCGGCCCTCTGCTCCAAGCTAGTCGATCACAGCGGCCATGTACACCGTGTTCGTGGTCACAATTCATGAGGGAAGCGACGGCGTCGGATCGACCAGCGGCGACGCCAGTTTCCGCGTCTTGAGCTGATCGGCCCTCTCACTCGCGGCACACGCGCCGCCGATGAACCCGTGCACAACCGCGTTGTTCGTGGGAATGCAATTTGCGATCAGGACTGTCGGGAAGACAATCCCGTACGAAACCGTGTAGGTCGTGGTGTAAACAAACCGGGACAGAAACCGGCTTGCTGCCGGTAGTGCCCTTGCCACGGTCGTCTTTGCGTGCATGGCGCCGTTTGTCGCGGTCTGAACAGCCGTCTCCAACGCGTCCGCGACGATCTTTAGCTGATCACCGGGCGATGCTTCAGCGGCTACGTTTTCAGACATGAACAAAGACCCTTTCTTGCAATAGTCGATTGTTATGGTTGTCCTGAGACAAAACCGAGTCAGGCGTGGATCAGTGGAAACGGGAACGGTTCGGGCGTGGAGTCCGGCTGCACTTCATCGGCAGCGGACAACGCGCCTCAAGAGCGCGGCAATCAATCCCGGCCGATCGCCGATGTCGGAAACCGCCTAAAACCGCGGAGCACGGCCGTCTGGACCGACGAGCGGCTGGTTGACGAAATCGTTGAATCGGTCGTGGGCCTTCAGGAGCGCCTCGATCCGCTTCCGCAACTCGGTATCGCCCAAGCATTCGCGATCCACGATTGCGGCGCGTTCCGCGAGGTCATGGTAGTTTGCTGCCTCCAGGAAAATGGCCTGCACGCGCTTCGGGTCAAGCGGCATGGAATGTTGCTCCGGCCAAGTTCAACCAGTCGGTTCCACTCTTCCATGCGCCATTTGCGGCTGAGGCTGTCGAAAAAATCGAAAGAAGGACAAACGGTGCCGTCGTGCTGGAGCGGAAGGGCCGGCGAGAACCCCGAGGGAGGGGCTGAGGGCGGCGCTGGGCGAACCGTCCTCAAGGAGCGAACGGGTCGGCGGGGAAGGCCACCTCGCGGGACTCGGCATTCATGTCGAAACCTCCGCTTTTGGTGGTCGGGGCGGCCCCGGGGTCGACTTGGGACTCGACGATCTCGGCGGCGGGCGATCGCGGCGGAACGGCCGCCAGCGGTCGAGCCACTCGGCGGCCGAGAGGTTGACCGTCCCGCCCCCCTCGTGAAGCCGCTGGCCGGCGAGCAGCTCGGCCCGAAGGCACAGTGCGTCCGTGTCGGCGTCCCTCGATCTCACTGACCGTGCAACGACCGGAGCAACGGACGGATTGCCGACCAGAGTTGCTCCTTGACCCGAACGGCGACGGGGTTCTCAAGCCGGTCAGGTGTCTGGCCACGTGCCTCCTCCGAAGCGAGGACGCCGATCGAGAGCTCCCCGTCCGTGTGGTACGGGTCTCCGCCCCCGTTCCATCCCAGCATGGTCGCTCCGACCCCGGTGACCTGGCACAGTTCGGTTAGCCAGCCGCCCTCGCGGAGATCAGCGAAGAGCCCGTCCCGTTCGGTATCGATGTCCGGCCCGATGTGGTGGGTGATCTGGCCGGTCGTGTAGCTCAACCCGACGCTCCGGTCGAATGTCACGGCCCCGATCCACAGGGGGACCCCGCCTCGGCCGAGCTCCATGGAATTCCAGAACCGGACGTGGTGGCGCCGGCTGGCGTTGGCGCCGACCGGCTTCTCGAAGGCGAGGTCTTGCTTCCGTCCGAAGACGAACAGGTTGCTGACGGGCGCATCGGCGTAGGGGCGGTCAAGGAGCACGCTGTAGGCGATGAGGAAACTCGACTCCGCAGTAACCGGATCGGCGGCGTCCCAGCCCAAGCCGATCATCGCCTGGACCACTTTCTCTTCGGTTCCAATCAGGACGACGTTGAGCGGGTCGCCGGGGATTCCCTCGGCGGTCCGCGTGGTCTTGGGGGCACTTTCGAGGGCGGGGTGGTGCTCGTAGTGCCGCCAGAGAGCCGGGAGAATCACGTAAGCCGAGAGAAGCCATACCACGACCACGGCGACCAGGACTTTCGGTGCCCCCGTCACGTATCGTCGTCGTCTCGGGGCGCTTTCCGTCGCTGGTTCTCGTGACCCGGTTTCGGGCTCTTGCGGCCCTGGGATGGGCTGCGAAGTCACCGGTGGCGCTGTCTCGTTCCCCTCACCGTGATCGTCTGG
>JBAUOX010000193.1:0-2593 GCA_049579985.1 Isosphaeraceae bacterium
GATCGCCGACAGTGTCGAGACGATGATCCAGGCTCACATGTTCGACGGCATGATCTGCATCCCGAATTGCGACAAGATCGTGCCCGGGATGTTCATGGGAGCGATGCGAGTCAACGTGCCGACCGTGTTCGTCTCCGGCGGTCCCATGGAGGCGGGGCGAACGGCCAGCGGCAAGACGGTCGATCTGATCGACGCTTTCGTGGCGGGCGTGCAGAAGGCCAGCGGCAAGCTTTCCGACGCCGAGCTCGAGGAGATCGAGAAGGCCGCCTGCCCCACCTGCGGCAGTTGCTCGGGGATGTTCACCGCCAACAGCATGAACTGCCTGGCCGAGGCGATCGGCCTGGCCCTGCCTGGCAACGGGACCATCCTGGCCACGTCGGCCGACCGCAAGACTCTCTACGAGCAGGCAGCGCGGCGGGTCGTGGAGATGGCCCGCGAGTTCGGCCGGGTCGGGCCCGGCCACGGCCTGCTCCCCCGTGAGATTGCCACGGCCGCGGCGTTCGACAACGCCATGGTCCTGGACATGGCGATGGGGGGAAGCACCAACACGGTGCTTCATATCCTGGCCATCGCCCATGAGGCCGGGGTGCCGTTTTCGCTCGAGCGAATCGACCAGCTCAGCAAGCAGACGCCCAACATCTGCAAGGTCAGTCCCTCGAGCAAGTACCACATCGAGGATGTGGCCCGAGCCGGGGGAATTCACACGATTCTGGGCGAGATCGCCCGGGGCTGCCCAGGGCTGCTCGAGCTGTCGTGCCAGACCGTGACCGGCAAGACCCTGGGAGAGAACATCGCGGAATATGACGTTCGCAATGCCGCCAGCAGCGCGACGGCCCGGCTCTTGACCGGGGTTCGCCCCGGCCGCGAGCGGACCAGCCAGGCATGGACCGTGCCCAGCGTGGCCGCCGGCTCACAGGCTGCGGGCCTGGCCCTCCTCGATTCGGAAGGCGAGGAGCAGGTCGCCGTGCCGGCCGACGGCGGTCCCTCGGGCAACGGGCCGGAAAGCGACGACGGCTTCCGCGCCGATGATGTGATCCGGCCCGTCGCCAAAGCCTACTCCAGGACCGGCGGGCTGACGATGCTTGCCGGCAATCTTGCACCCATGGGCGCGGTGATCAAGACGGCGGGGGTCAACCCTGACATGTACACGCATTTGGGACCTGCCATCATCTTTGAAGGCGAGGAGGACGCCTACAACGGCATCGTCTTCGGCAAGGTCAAGCCGGGCGACGTCGTCGTGATCCGCTACGAGGGCCCAAGGGGAGGCCCCGGCATGCAGGAGATGCTGGCCCCCACCACGGCGCTCAAGGGAGTGGGGCTGGACGACCGCTGCGCCCTGGTGACCGATGGCCGGTTTTCCGGCGGTACCGCCGGTGTCTCGATCGGCCACGTCAGCCCCGAGGCAGCCGTGGGCGGTCCGATCGCGCTGCTGCGCGACGGCGACATCATCGACATCGACATCACCGCCGGCAAGCTCTCGGTCCGGCTCTCGGACCAGGAGCTGGCCACACGACGCGAGGCCTGGAAGCCACGCCCGGCTCGTTTTACCAGCGGATGGCTGGCGCGCTACGCCAAGATGGCCACCAGCGCCGATACGGGCGCGATTCTGCAATGGGGAGAGTAAGCCACTATCGGAGAACGTTTCCGATCCCTGGTTTTTCCCGAGGCCGGAGAGGACATTTTCGGATAGACTCCAGAAGCGGGCCACGATTTTCGTCGTAGAACGGAATTCATTCCGTTTTGCCCGTTCCTGCATCCTGTCGCGATCGTGCCAGAAGTGCGACCGGCGGGGAGCAAACGGAATGAATTCCGTGCTACGACTCTGGGCCCTTCGTGATCGGGCCGTTGGGAACGGTCTCGGGCAGCAAAAGCTCGATACTGGACATCCGGAACGAGGAGACGCGATTGTTCGGAAAGAGCAGGACTCGCGAGATCCGATCGTCAACGTAAACGAGGATTTCAGCCTCTTCCCCCGTCGTGGACTCGTAGCGGCAATTGTAGTGCAGAAGCTCCGGCTTGGTGTCGCTCTGCAATCGGACTCTCACCGCGGGCATCATGCCGCTGGGATCGACCAGCGAGAATCGAAACCGCAGGCCGCTGACGAACTGCGGCTCGTTCAGGTCGAACCTGAGATACGCGTCGGGCCCGAGGATTTTGCCGCCCTTGCCATTCCAATCGATCTCAACGATCTCGGTGGGCTCCGGGCCCGGTGTGCGCACCCGGAACGATCGGTCAGGGGGCAGGCGATTGTAAGGCGGGATTCCGGCATCACGGAGTTGACGCAGGTACCGTTCCAGTCGTTCGTGGTACCAGTAGGTGACCCAAGAATGATGTGCAATGAGCCGGGGGATCGGCTCGGCGGCTCGCAGGTCGCGCAGAAAGGCTCGTTCAGCGTCTCTCAGAGTCCGTCCGTGGCGATAGCCAAGCTGAAAGTTTGCTGCCAGAAAGCCAGCGGCGGCCGTGAAGAAGAGCATTCGGCCCAGAGGAACAAGGAATGGAGGCCCGTGCAACTCCCAGACGAAATAGGATCCGAGAAGTGCCACGACGGACGCGGCCGCATAGCGACTGTCGAAGATCGTGTTTCCCCACGCGT
>JBAUOX010000194.1:0-9449 GCA_049579985.1 Isosphaeraceae bacterium
ACTTTCCTCCTGCTTTACGAGCTTATGCAGCGATTTGGTCGCGAGTTCGGGGACTTTTGTCCGTTCACTCCGCAATCCAGTCACAGGCAGGGTTCGTGGGTGTCGCTCCTGACGCAATCATTGTCAAGATAGCGTTTTACGTCCACAAGTCAGAAGAACCGAGCACCGCTGATGCTACAGTCTCCCCGAAACCCGCATTTGAAGTACCTGGCCAAGTCTTACCCCTCCTGGCCAAGTCTTACCCCTGAACAACGATTCGCCGGCCGCGGCGAAGTTTTCGCCACCGACGTACCTGCCGAAGCAACACCATGGCACACAAGTGATGTCCTCGCAATGAGATGGGGCATCAATGCACCGAGGCGCGGGTTTTGCTTGAGAAGGTCGAACCTTCCTGTTCGACGAGGTTTGTCCCGAAGGTCGTCTGTAATGAAGCGGAGTCGCGGCTTCACCTTGATCGAGATTCTTGTCGTCATCGCGATCATCGCCGTGTTGATCGCCCTGCTACTCCCCGCGGTCCAGGCGGCTCGCGAAGCCGCGAGGCGCATGCAGTGCGTTAACAATCTCAAACAGATTGGGATCGCCCTGCACAACTACCATGATGCGCTCTCGATCTTTCCGCCGGGTTACATCGCGGCGAGCAAGTTCATCGATGGCGAGACCGACACCGCGCCGGGCTGGAGTTGGGCGTCGATGATCCTGCCGCAGCTCGACCAGCCACCATTGTATTCGTCGATCAACATTTATCTGCCCATTCAGGCGGCGGCGAACACGACGTCGACGCAGACGATCCTCAGTGCCTTCCTCTGTCCGTCGGACCAGATACCGTCGGGTGGTACGTTCCCAGTCACCGACGGGCTGGGGAACACGGTCGCGACGGTGGCGCCGAGCTCCTACGCGGCCTGCACCGGCAGCGACGCCGCAGACGTAGCCCTGGGGCTCAACAAGGACGGTTCGGGCAACGGCCTATTCTTCCGTAACAGCGGGGTCCGCATAGCGGCGATCACCGACGGCACGAGCCAGACGATCGCGATTCTGGAGAGGGCCTGGGGGGATACGGAAGGGACCTGGACGGGGGCAGTTGCCGGCGGCTTCGTGCTGCGAGGGCCGTTTAACCCTTGCCCCGGCTCCGCGTTCGCCACCTACCTGGCCCCTTGCCTCGTCCTGGCGCACTGCCACTTGCTCAACACCAACGCTGATACCGACAGCGGCCTCGACGACCCTTCGAGCTTTCACCCTTCGGGGGCCAATGCCCTGTTCACCGATGGCTCGGTGCATTTCCTCCGCAATGTCACCGGCGACGCGGGCGTGAACCCTGACGGCTCGACCCGTTATACACCATCCAGCCTGATCCTCCAGGCACTCGGCACGCGAGCCGGCGGCGAGGTCGTCAGCTCCGACTCGTATTGAGGACAAGACCGCATGTGGAACTTCCGGACAGCGATGTGTTCGGCGACCGTGACGGCGGGTGTGCTGGCGATCCTCGCGTCGATCATCTCCCTGCCGGGTTGCGCCAACGAGGAACGCGGTCCGATCCTCTCGGGCGGTCGGGAGGCGAAATCGTGGATCGCGGACCTGCACAACCCCAAGCCGCAAGTCCGCCGCCAGGCCGTGCTCAAACTGGGCAACGCCGGCGATTCCGATCCCGCCACGGCCGAGGGGCTGGCCGAGGCCCTGCAAGACTCGGACGCCCTGATCCGCCGCGATGCGATCCGCGCCGTCGCCAAGCTCAAGCAGCCCGGCGCCTTGATCAAGGAACGGCTTGAGACCATGAGCCAGATCGACAAGGACTCCCTCGCTCGCGACCTGGCCAGCAAGGCCCTGGCGCGCCTGGGCGGCACCGAGTGAGCCTCTTCTTGAAGATCGATCGGACGGGGGCATGATCCGTGGCCGCATCGCCATCCAAAGCTCGTGTGGGGTTAGTGACCCCAAGGCGTCCAAGGGCCCACCGATGGAAACCTACGGCTACGACTTTTGACCCATTGCACTTCCAGGTTGGCGGGATTCCGGAAAGGAGGGTATATTAGGGTGAGTTCAACTAGAATGCCGGAATCGCCATCCGCAGTCGGTTTCCGCCATTGAACAGCACCTTCATTGGCCGATATGACTCGAGATGCTTTGCACCCGGCGTGACTTGATCGTGCCGGCGTTTCTCCTACTGAGCTTCTGGCAGGAGAGGACCGATGTCCACCGCGGGGAAGGTTCTTGTCGTCTTGGTCATGCTGGCATCGCTGGTCTGGATGTTGCTCACGGCGGGAGTCACCCAGCTCAACCGTAACGGCAACCAGGCGCTGATTGTGCTGACCGAGAAAGTTGCCAAGCTCCAGGGTGACGTGAAGAATACCCGGGATGAGATCGTCCGGGTCAAGGACCAGACCAATGTGTTGCAAGAGCAGATGGATCGAGAGCTCGCGGTAATCAACGCCCGCCAGAATGACGTTCAGCGACTCGCTTCGAACATTTCCGAGAGACTTTCCAGCGTCCGCTATGAGCTTGCCACGGTTCAGCAAACCGTGCAAAACGCTGAGCAAGGCAGGACAGAGCGAGCGGCGGAGGTGGTTGCCGACCAGAAAGCACTCGACGCGGCCAGGGACGAGGTCAAGGCGTTGAAGGCCACAGACGAGCAGTTGAGAGCAGGTCTGGCGAGCCTGCGCGCCGAGTTCAAGAAGACTCTCAATTCGAGTGTCAACATCCTTCATCAGGCCGTGAAGTAAGTGAAGCCCCAGGCCAGCGCAGCGTCGCCTTCCCCCTCCCCCCAACCCCTGGCGCACGCCCGATTCCTTCAGATTCGATGGAACGCGTTTTGCAAGGCAAGCCGCAATACGCCAGGATAGGGGCATTCCGGCTCACTCCGTTTTTCGGAACGCCGCCAGCATCGGGCCGCTTTGAGGGGAGCTATATTTCCCCTGCCGGTTGACGTTGTTGCTGTCATGGCCTAGCATGCATTGTTCTCAGAGAGTTTTCTGGAGCTACCTCGTTTCTTCATCAAAATGGTCTTCAGCAATTCCGTGTTGAAGGAACAGTGGTCGGGGAGAAGAATGGAACCATCGCTACCGGGCGACATCGCGGCAGGGTTTTCGGAGGGTGAGCTGCTTCCAAGCCATAACGGGCATGTCAACGGACGTCCAGTAAATCTGCCCGTCGCGGTCGGTGAACCTTGGGTGGGGATCGTCGCCAACCGGGGTTCCGGGACCGGTGGCAACAACCTCCTGGTTCGACGCCTGGTTGGTGAGCTCGCGAACCTGGGCTTCGGTACCGAGGTCGCCTGGACTCCTGTCGAACGGAAGATGCTCGTGGCCGGGGCGGAATCGCGCCCCGGGTGCCGCTGCCTGGTGGCCGTGGGCGGCGATGGAACGGTCTCGGCGCTGGTCAACGAGCAACCCAAGGTACCGGTCACCGTGCTGCCGGCCGGAACCGAGAACCTGGCAGCTCAGTATTTTGGATTGCGACGCAATACCGCCGCACTGGCCCGGAACGTAGCCGCCGGGCAGGTGCTCCGGGCCGACCTGGGAAGCGCCGCCGGCCGGCGATTCCTTCTGATGACCGGGTTCGGCTTTGACGGCGACATCGTGACCCGGCATCATCGCGCCCGGACCACTCGTTCGGGCAGGGTCAAGCCCACGCATCGGGCAGCTTACGTCGAGCCGATCCTGCGTTCGAGCTTGTTTTATCGGTTTCCGTACATCAACGTGGCGATCGAGGACCCCGGGCGCGAGGAAACCCTGCGTGGCACCACGGTCTTTGTCTTCAACTTGCCGCGTTATGCTCTGGGCCTGCCGTTTGCCCCCCAGGCCAGCCCAGTCGACGGTCTGCTCGACCTGGTCGTCTTCCGAGATCCCGGTCCGTTCCAGGCGCTCTACTATCTTTGGCGCGTCTTCTGGGGTACCCATCTCGATCATCCGGGCGTATACCATCGCCGGTTCCGGCGGCTGACACTGACATCGAACGAGGCGATTCCCGTCCAGCTTGACGGCGATCCCGCGGGCTTTCTGCTTCCACCCGGGGACGGCGCGGCGGGGGATGGCCGAGCCGGACCGGGGCAGCAGCAGGAGCCGGCACGCCGCTGGACCATCGAAGTCATTCCCGGCGCCATCGATATTCTGGTGCCTTGCCCGCGGACCGTGGCCTCCACCCCGGTTCCGCTCGTCAGAAGCCCCGTCCTGCGTTAGAATCCCGCGCCCGTTCGAGGACTCTTCGGGGTTCCTCCTGCACGCAACGATCGGAGTGCCCGAAGGCCGCGGCATACCAACGCAGGAAAGGAGCCCTGGCGTGGTCGATTCCATTCCCAACCCTGTGACCGTCGGGCCGATCAAGATCGGCAAGGGCCAGCCCCTGGTCCTGATCGCCGGCCCTTGCGTGATCGAGCCTGGAGACTTGACGATGCGGATCGCAGCGCGCCTGGTCGAGATTTGCGATGCGCTGACCGTGCCGCTGGTTTTCAAGGCGTCTTATGACAAGGCGAACCGGACCTCGGTTGCGAGCTATCGCGGGCCCGGTCTGGACGCGGGAATGAAGGTCTTTGCCAGGATCAAGGCCGAGACAGGGTTGCCGGTGACCACGGACATCCACGAGACTCACCAGGCGGCTCCGCTTGCCGAGGTGGTCGATTTGCTCCAGGTTCCCGCTTTCCTTGCACGCCAGACCGACCTTCTCGAGGCCGCGGCCCGGACTGGCCGGCCGGTCAACGTCAAGAAAGGCCAGTTCATGGCGCCGTGGGACATGGGTAACGTCGTCACCAAGCTGCTCGCGTTTGGCGCCTCGGGAGCCATCTTGACCGAGCGGGGAACGACCTTCGGATATGGCCGGCTGGTCAACGACTTCCGGGCGATTCCGCAGATGCAGGAGACCGGGGCGCCGGTGGTCTTCGACGCCACCCACTCGGTGCAGCTTCCCGGCGCCGGAACCGGTGGAACCACCACCTCGGGACAGCGCGAGATGATTCCCACCCTCGCCCGCGCGGCGGTCGCCGCCGGTTGCGACGCCCTCTTCGTGGAAGTGCACCCAGACCCGGACAAGGCCCTGTCAGACGGCCCGAACTCCCTACGCCTTGAGGATTTGGAGCCGCTCCTCCAGGTCTGCTTGCGAATCCGCCAGGCCATCGAGCCGGGCCTCACGGGGCAATCTGGAAGAGCCCTCTAAGGCCGGGCGAAACTTCTTGAAACCGCTTCCGAACCCTCCCTTGCACATTCTCGTACTACCAAAAGCGGGTCTCGACCCAGAAAGCCCTCGATGCGCGCGGGGCGAGCTCGCACAATAGAGGTTCCGCCGATGTCGAGATTCTGATCGCCGAGCCGAGATACCGGGCGCGGCGATCGGCCCAGGAGCGTTCACGTTTGAGTCGCCGCATCTATCTGGGTATCGGCCTGGTCTGCTTTGGCGTTGCCTTGGGGCTGGCTTCGGGCTGTGATTACTCGCGTGATCGGAACGGGGATGTGCCCAGCGGCACCTATCGGCCCGGTATGGTGGCGTCTTCCGGTTCGTCGCGTACTCGGCCGCTGCCTGGGGCTGCCCGCGATTCGACCGAAAAGGCTGCCATCCTCGCCAGCTCGATCGAGCTGATCCAGCGGGCCGCCCTCCAGCCGGGAGGCGACAACTTCGGTCTGGCAACTCAAAAACTCAACCAGTTCTTCGAGGGGACGCCGCAGGCGGACTATCAGCTCGATGCGGCGGCCCGCGCCTTCTTGCAACCGCAGTTGCCGCCTGCAAAACTGAGCGAGCTCGAGACCACGGTCTGGAGCTCGCGCGATGCCCGCCATCTTGAAGATTGCATGATGTATTACGGTATCGCCAGTCGCGTGGGTGGTACCGGCGATGACCTGGTCCGCGTCCGCCGGGTGTTCGACTGGATCGTGCGACAGATCCAGCTCGTGCCCCCCGGCAGTTTGGGCTCGATACAACTTCCGCAGGTTCCCGCCCGCCCCTATGACGTCTTGTTGCGGGGCATGGCCACCGAGTCGGAAGGCTTTTGGGCAGAGCGATCGTGGCTGTTCATGGCGCTTTGCCGACAGCTTGGGGTCGACGTCGGACTTGTCACCTACTCCCGGGGCAACGTCGTCGAGCCCCTGGTGGCCAGAGCCGGCCAGGGCGAGCGCGGCGGAGGCGGTCGCTCAGCAATGACAAGGCAGCCCAAGCCGGCCATCGTCTGGCTGTGCGCGGCCCTGGCCGACGGCCAAGCCTACCTCTTCGACGCCCGAATCGGCTTGCCCATCCCCGGTCCCGACGGACAGGGCGTGGCAACGCTGAACCAGGCGCTGGCCGACCCGGCCATTCTCGAGCGGATGAACCTTCCCGGCCAGTCGCCTTATGGAACCAGCCGGGCCTCGCTTCTGGCCAGCCCGTCCCGGATCGGCATCCTGATGGATTCCAGTCAGGGCTTCCTCTCACCCCGGATGAAGTTGCTCCAGCGCGACCTTGCCGGCAAGAACCGCACGATCCTCTACCGAGACCCGTCCGAGCAAGGCGATCATTTCGCCCGGGTCCTGGGGGACCGATGTGGCGAGGTCAAGCTCTGGAGTATTCCCCTCTATGTCGAGACTGAACTCTTCAGGAATGCTCAGTTTGTGCGGTCGTCCCTGCAAACTCTTCGGCTCTTCAGTCCTGAATTCCCGCTGATCGTCGCTCGGATCAAGCACCTGCGTGGCGATCTCTCCGGCGCCATCCAGGAATACGTCTCTTTCCGGCTGGCCGAGAACCTCCCGCTGGTCACCGACAAGAAGAAGACCATCCCCAAGGAGATTCAGGATGGCCTCGACATCTATGCGACAAACTACCTGGCCTTGGCCCAGCTCGAGAGGAACAGCCCTGTCCAGGCCGAGAGCATGTTTCTGAGGTTGCTCGAGCTTCTGCCCGAACCCGGCTCGAACCCGCATCGCTACAATATGTTACGCTGGGGCGCTCAGGCGAACCTGGGACGGATCTATGAAGCCAAAGGCGACTTGCGCCGGGCCATTGCCTATTACGGTCAGCTCGACCCGACCATGCAGTATCATGGAAACCTGTTGCGAGCCCGTGAGCTCGTCTGGCAGAACCCGATGGCTGCCGCCCCTGATCCTCTTCCCCCGGCGCCCAAGGCGCCTCCAGGGCGGTGAATCGCCAACAACTCACTTGGCGGGACGCGCAGGCGATCGCTTCGATTTCCCAACATTCGCCGGAAGGCAAGGGAAGCAATAGCCCGAATACCAGCATGCCCAAGGGTTTGAGCTATGGACGAGAGGTCGTTCATGGTACTTTACTAGGAACCTCAGAGACACCATCATGCCGGATGATCTTGTACGGACCGACAGCCCGCTTGCCGAGCCGGTGCGGCGGGACAATTCCCCGCCCGGGCGCGATCGAGGCGCGGTCCAGCCCGTGCCGGCCGGCCATGGCACCCTGGGCCCCTCAGCCGGCACCAAGGACGATCCCGGAACAGCGACCGATCTGGGCTGGGTGATCGAGACGGTAGTCAGCCCGTTCCACTGTCTGTATCAAGACGCACTTTACTTCCATACGCAGAGCCGACTGGCCCAGTCCGAGGGCGAGGCGGCCCGGCTGGCACGGGCGGCTTTGCTGCTCTACGTCTCCAGCGCCGAGGCTCTGGTGCGGCAGGCTGCCGTCGAGCTCGGCCGCCCCGAGCTGCGGGGTTTGCTGGCCGATCCGAGCCGCCCGCTCCCCCTGGCCGAGGCCTGGCGGCTCTTGCCCGCGATCGTCGCCGAGCCCGGCGTGCCCACCCGCACGTTCGTGCCCGAGTCCGCTCCCTGGCCCCAGTTCGCCGAGCTGCTGATGCTCGAGACCTCGTGGGTCTATCCCGGTCCACCCTCCACGCGCCGTGCCTACTATCGCTCAACCCGCCGCGACAGCGACTTCGAGCCGCTCGAGCCGCATCGCGTCCCCCCCGCGCTTCAGCGCACAGTCCGAACCGAGACCCTGACTTTTCCGCGCACAGGCCTGCCGCGCGACCCCTACTCTCTTCGGCCTCGCCACCTCGACACCGCGCGCGGCATTCTCGATGCCGCCATCGAAGCCCTCGACCGCCGCATGGGCGGCGCTCTCTGCCAGTCCCAGCGCCATCGCCTCGAGCCGGTCCGCGTGATTTATCCGACGCCCAATGGGAGCGGAGGGTGAAGCGGGTTGCTGACGCGCAGCCGCATGGCTCCGGTACCTGCGTCGCGCAATACGCACCGCTTGGGATGGGCCTTTGAGTAGAAACCGAACCGATTACCGGGCTACCCGTAGGGATACCAGTGGGTCGCATATGGTTGGAAGATCGAGGATAATCAATTGGCGCCCTCCCACAGAATGAGGGGCGTAAGACGGACTGGGTTGAGAGCTATTCTGACATGAGGAGGTGTGCGAATCATGGCTAGGCAAGCACGACAAACACGTCCACAACTGGTTTGCATTCTCGCCGACGATAGTGGTTCCATGATGGGCGAGAAGGCCAAGGCGGCCACGGATGGGATTCGAGAGATGCTCATGCATTGCCAGTCCAGTGGCCCGCCGGGACCGGAGCGGTCGTATTTCAAGTTGCTGTTGATCCGCTTCGGGACCGATGCGGGAGTTGACCAGCTCTGCGACATGACCCCGGTCCGCCACATTGACCCGGATCGTGTCGAGGTCGTCGGGAACGGGGGCCAGACAAACATCACCGCCGCCTTGCAGATCGCGCTGGACCGGCTACGGCCGTACATGCAGGGGCTGCAGGAGCACCCCGAGCACACCCAACACCCGATTCCCTTGGTGCTTCTGTTCTCGGACGGCCAGCATAATGTCGGCGCTCCTCCCCAGCCGGTCGCGGGCGAGATCAAGAAGCTGGCTTTGGATGGAGAGCCTGTGATCATCGCCGCGGCGGGAGTTGCGGTCGGTTCGGACCAGCCCGACGAGACGACCTTGCGCGCAATCGCCTCGCCGGAATGCTACGTGCACATCTCCAATGCCGAGAAACTCACGGCCTTCATCAGTTCCGTGGGCAGTTCCGGGGCCTCGCGTGCCAAGGACGTGGCCGCCATTATCAAGGACATGTAGGAGTGATTCATGTCGCCGCACTCTGCGTTGGATGATTTACCCTCGACCGGAGACGAACGGCTCGATTCGGTGATCCGCGCCCATCACGATCATCTGGCTCAACGGGGTTGCTTGATCATCGAGACCGGCCGAAGTCGATGCAACAGATTCGACATCGCCCTGCACACCGACTTTGGTCCCTTGGAGCAAGACAAGGCGAAGAACCAGGATTATGCCTTGGTCTGGCAGCCTTCGCGGGCGGAGTCAGGAGATCGATTGCAGTTCGCCCTAGCCCTGAGCGACGGACTGACCTCCTCGTTCTGGTCGGAGCGGGCCGCGGTCCTGGCATGTTGGGTCGCGATGGGAGTGCTGGTCGATCGCAAAGCGACGCTCGCGCCGGAGGAACTTGCACGAAGTTCTTTCGATGCGGCGGGACGAGCTATCGGCCAGTTTGTCGATGACCTCCGACG
>JBAUOX010000195.1:0-8025 GCA_049579985.1 Isosphaeraceae bacterium
TCCAGAAGCTGCTCAAGAAGCTTGAGGCCGACTTGCTCGAACGGAGCCAATCGACCGAGATTCCCGAAGTGGGGGGGCAGTTGCGTCAGGAGTTCGAGGAGGCGACAGAGGCCCATCGCACCGCGCAGAGCTTCGAGGAGTGGCGGAGCGATGCCATCACCCAGACGGCGGCCGCCTGGGTCCTCTCTTGCGTCTTCGTCCGGTTCCTGGAGGACAACACGCTGATAGACCCGCCTAGGATCGCCGGGCCGGGAGAACGGTTGCAGCGGGCCCGTGATGAGCATGAACTTTACTTTCGCTCGCACCCCACGCTCAACGACCGCGATTACCTGATCGCTGTTTTCGACCGACTTGAGGAGTTTCCGGCAACCACGGACGTGTTCGGCGAGCACAACCCGATCCGCGATCTCCCGAACTGGCTCAGCGGCGATGCGGCTGGAGAGTTGCTGCGATTTTTCCAGCGGATTGACCCAAACACCGGGGCGCTGGCCCACGACTTCACCGACTCGACCTGGGACACGCGGTTCCTGGGCGACCTCTACCAGGACCTCTCCGAGGAGGCACGGAAGCGGTACGCGCTCCTCCAGACTCCGGTGTTCGTCGAGGAGTTCATCCTCGACCGCACGCTCGATCCGGCCATCGAGGAATTCGGTCTCGCCAAGGCGGGATACGAGGCACGGCTGGAACCCGACGGACGGCTCCGTCCCGACGACCGCTTCAAGATGATCGACCCGGCCTGCGGGAGCGGGCACTTTATGCTCGGGAGCTTTGCGCGGCTGGTCGATCGCTGGCGCAAGAAAGAGCCCGGTACCCGGCCCTCGGTCCTGGCGCAGCGAGCGCTCGACAGCGTTCACGGGGTTGACCTGAACCCGTTTGCCGTAGCCATCGTGCGTTTCCGGCTGCTGCTGGCGGCGCTCAAAGATTGCGACGTTCTCCGGCTCAAGGACGCTCCAGGTTTCACCATCCATCTCGCCTGCGGCGACTCGCTCCTCCACGGCAGCCCCGGCGGCGACCAGCTCTCGCTCGGCTGGAGTTCGATCGACCACGTCTATCAGCCGGAGGATTCTGAAGTCCTCGGTCGACTGCTCCGTCCGAAGTCTTATAACGCGGTGGTAGCAAACCCGCCCTACATTACGCCGAAAGATCGGGCGCTAAATCAGGCGTACCGCGACCGATATCGCACGTGCCATAGGCAGTATTCACTGGCCGTTCCCTTCCTCGAACGGATTCTCTCACTGGCTGTCGAGGGCGGTTTCACCGGACAGATCACCGCCAACAGCTTCATGAAACGGGAGTTCGGCAAAAAGCTGATCGAGGAGTTTTTCCCTCGGGTCGATCTCACCCACGTCATCGACACGAGTGGAGCCTACATCCCGGGCCACGGCACTCCGACGGTCATTCTTTTCGTTCGAAACCAAAAGCCCGTTACGAGTGTGCTTCGGACGGTGATGGGAATACGAGGCGAACCAGCCACACCCGATGATGCTTCGAAGGGACTTGTTTGGTCCGCAATCGTCGCTCAGATCGACCTACAAAGTTCTCAGAGCGCATTTGTGAGCACAAGCGATTCACTACGCGAGCCGTTTAACAAGCATCCCTGGTCTATTGGCGGGGGCGGGGCGGCTCAGTTAAAAGAACGGCTCGACGAGGGCAGAGAGAGGACGCTTTCAGAGGTAGTCGACGAGATTGGTTTTCTCGTCATTACCGGCGAAGACAACTGCTTGCTTCTACCGCGTGACGTCGTTAGCAGAGCGTCCCTGACACATTGGAAACCACTCGCGGACGGCGAGATGATTCGTGACTGGGAGTGCGAGACGAACCTCGTTACACTCTGGCCGAATACAGACTTGGGTGTGCGACTTGTGCCCGACCAAATCGCTGATCATCTTGATTTCCTTTGGAGATACCGCACGGTGCTGAAAGAGCGCCGCGCTTTCAGTGTTCCAGTCGAACAAAAGGGAATTCCTTGGTGGTGTCTTCGAGAACTTTACGCCGCGAGGCTCCGCACGCCGCTCTCTATCGCCTTTGCTTTCGTCGCCACGCACAATCACTTCGTCTTGGATCGCGGCGGCAAGGTATTCAAGCAGTCCGCCCCCGTGATCAAGCTGCCGTCAGGTGCGACCGAGGACGACCACCTCGCTGTCCTCGGCCTTCTCAACAGCTCGACAGCGTGCTTTTGGATGAAGCAGGTGTTCCATGACAAGGGGAGCACAGTCGATAGCCAGGGCGCGCGTCAAACAACCGTTGCCTTCGAGAACTTCCGGGAGTTTACCGGGACTGGTTTGCAGAGGTTTCCTGTTCCCCAGGATCGCCCAACCGAGCTTGCTCGCAAGCTCGACGATCTTGCCAAACGGCTCCAGGATCTCGCACCCGGCGTCTCGCTACACCGTTGGCAATCCAGCAGCATCATTCCTGGATGCACCCTCAAGGACTCGTTCAATGTCTGCGAACGCGAGTGGAATGTGATCCGCGAGCAAATGATCGCACTCCAGGAAGAGCTGGATTGGGAGTGCTACCGGCTCTACGGACTTATTGACGAGGACCTGACCTGCGGCACGGAGCCGCCGCCCCTACGCTTCGGTTGGCGTGCCTTCGAGATCGCGATGCGGGCCAAGATGGAGTCGGGGAAGCTGCAGACGACCTGGTTCGAGCGGCACAGAGCGGCACCGCTCCCTGGACCGCACCCCGGGTGGCCGCAGGACTATCAAGATCTCGTCCTTCGCCGGATGGAGGTCATTGCGACAAACCCGAACGTCGCGCTCATCGAACAGCCCGAGTACAAGCGCCGCTGGAACACGGAGCCTTGGGCCGATCAGCTTGCGAGAGCGCTACGGTCCTGGCTCCTCGACCGCCTCGAATCCTACTTCGATTTCGACGGCCGGATGAACGATACGGGCACGGCCACCGCCCGGCTCGGGATGGCGTTGACCTCCGTCGTCAGGCTGGCCGACGTCGCCCGCCAGGACCCCGAGTTCCATCAGGTCGGCGAGCTTTACCGCGACGACCCCGCGTTTGACATCGCCCGCCTCGTGGCCGAGCTGGTCGAGGCCGAGAGTGTGCCTCTCTTGCCGGTCCTCCGCTACAAGCCGTCAGGCCTGCGCAAGCGCGAGGAGTGGGAAAAAACCTGGGCGCTCCAGCGGCAAGAAGACACCATCGATGCCCGAATGAAGCTCCCCAAGGATCACCCTGACTACCTGACCGAGCTGAACGCGAAGGAACTCAAGAAGAAGCAGGCCGGCAACATCCCCGTCCCGCCAAAGTACACGAGCGCCGACTTCCTGAAGGGCGACTACTGGCGGCTCCGCGGCAAGCTCGACGTGCCCAAGGAGCGCTGGATAAGCTTTCCGCACTGCGAGGGACCGGACGGGACGCTCGTCGTCGCCTGGGCCGGCTACGACCACCTCCAGCTCGCCCGGGCGATCAGCGCCTACTACGTCGACGTCCAGGAACGGCTTGGCGGCCGCGACGACCCGCGCCTCGTCCCCCTCCTGGCCTGCCTGATCGAGCTTCTCCCCTGGCTCAAGCAGTGGCACAATGAGATCGACCCCGAGTTCGGCATCCCCATGGGCGACTACTTCGAGGGCTTCATCCAGGAAGAGGCCCGGCAACTGGGCAAAACGATCCCCGAGATCAAGGCGTGGGAGCCGCAGCGTACCGCTCACCGCTCCCGAAAGTCGGGCACCGGTACACGCTCCGCCGGTCACAGGCGCGGGGCTCGCGGAGATTCTGAGAAGGAATAGGGTACCGGGATTCGCGGAGAGGTCGGGCGCTTTCCCGTCGCGGTCGGGGAGAGAATCACCTAAACTATCAGGAGACAAGTCACTGGGGCTGATCCGGAGAGCGATCGGCCCGGGAGATTGGTTCATGGCCGATCGCGTCGTCTTCATTGCGGGTTCTCCGGATGATCAGATCCGCCGGGCGATGGTGCCCCAGCAGATGAATGCCGAGGTAGAATCGGCCGAGGCGGAGGATGTCGATCCTGAATCACGATGCGAAGCAGTCGTCACGTCTCTGCAGCGCCACGAGTTGGAGCCTGAGGAGCGCCGGACGCTGATCCTCGAATCCGAAGTGCTGCCGTTCCGAGGTCTGCAAGCCGTCGCACTTGCGCCGTTGCTCAGGCGGTTTATCGAGAAGTACCGAGAGTTAGATGATCCAGCCGATCTGGTTGCCGTGGGTTCCGCCATCCGGAACTACGTTGCGACGGCGCCCGTCGGTGATGCCCTCGAGGCCGCCGCCAGCCTCTTGAAGGAAGAGGGAGAACTGGAGATCCCAATTGAACTCGAAGTCGAGGTCACCAAGATGGTCGTTCGTAAGCTGACCGCGAATCCTCCGGCGCAGCGCGATCAGTATTCCGAGTTAGCTTTGCGGCTCGAGGAACTCGTCGATGTCTATGCGCGGCCGCGACTACTTCCTCGCGAGAAGTATGGAGCCGTTGCTCTGAATGCCATCCTGGGACTCGTCCTTAGCCGAAGTGGTCGGGACGCGGACGTCGTCGAGAGGATGCGTACCCTCGACGTCGCTTGGTTCCAGCAACTCCTCGCTCGCTATGCGGCTCGACTTCGTGAGGAGCTGATCGCACGCGACGCGGAGGCGAAGTTCGCCGATGTCGGTTCCTTTCTGGAACAACTGAGCACGCTGGATTCTTGGACTTGTGGGGAAGGGTCCAATGGGGTTAAATGAATTCTTAACCTTCGCTTGCGCTTCAGGCTTGTTGCATTTCCTGTGCTTGGCCGTCATGCGACACACAAGTTTGACCAAGCGACTTCGGATGAAATAGGACACTCCAATGTCTCGCGATGCGGGGCGGGTTCCTCAGGATGAACCACTCGCCTATTTCTTGACTTGGACCACGTACGGCAGTTGGCTTCCCGGCGACGAACGCGGCTGGGTCGCAAAGCCAGGCGAGTTTCTCCCGCCAGATGCTCACCTCGAGCAGGCATCCAGATCGCTCATGACCGAACCGCAGTTGATTCTCGACTCGACTCAAAGGGAACTCGTCGAAAACACGATCGCCGATCATTGCCGCCATCGTGGCTGGCACTTGCACGCGGTCGCCTGCCGCACCAACCATGTTCACGTCGTCGTCACAGCTCCTGGTCGGAACCCCGAAGACGTCATGGACCAGTTCAAGGCCTGGTGCACCCGGAGGCTGAAGGAACCGCTTGAATCTTCCGAGCCGCGAACCGTTCGCGCAAACTGGTGGACGCAACGGGGCAGCAAACGGTGGCTGAACGACCATGAGAGCCTCGCGATCGCAATGGAATACGTGCTCGAATTCCAGGATCGACCAGGATCACAAGCCTGAAGCGCAAGCGAAGGGCGTTTGAAAATGCCTATCATTCAATGCCCTTCGCTTGCGCTTCAGGCTTGTCGCACGCGACTTCCCCCGGCATCGTTTGCATTCTCGACGCCGATCGATCTGGCGCTGTAGAACTAGCAAGGCTCCCATGACGCTCATCAAAGACCTGATAGAAATCCCCGACCGCGTCTACAAGGACCAGTACGTCCTCCGCCTCTCCGAGGGCGTTACCCGCCCTGAAGAGACGCTTAGCGATTACGTCGTGACACCCGAGCTGACCACCTGCTTCGACGCCGCTCTGTCGATGATTCGCAGCGCGGTGGCCAACCGAACCAGCAAGGCCGCGTTTCTCCATGGCAGCTTCGGCAGCGGCAAGAGTCACTACATGGCCGTGCTTCACCTGATACTTCAGGGCAACCCTGCTGCTCGCGGAATCGTTGAGCTGGCTCCAGTTGTCCAGAAGCACAATGAGTGGCTTGCAGGCAAGCAATTCCTGCTCGTGCCCTACCACATGATCGGCGCCCACGACATCGAGTCTGGCGTCCTGGGCCACTATGTCGAGTTCATCCGGAAGGCACATCCCGGCGCGCCGATTCCACCCGTCTACGTGTCGGCAACCATCATCAGCCAGGCTGCCGCGGAGCGAGCGAACTACGGCGATGAGCCGTTCTTCAGGCGCCTGAACGCCGGAGCGGAAGAAGCTGAAGGCTGGGGCGACCTGCAAGGGGCATGGGATGCCGGGTCGTTCGAGGCAGCGGCCGCGGCTCCACCCGACTCGGAGCCCCACCTGCGCCTTGTCAGTACGCTGCTCAGGACAGTCGCGACCTCCCATGCGGAGGTGCTCAGCCAGCGCGGAGGGAACTTCGTCCGGTTCGACAAGGGCCTCTCGCTGATCAGTCAGCATGCGAAGAACCTGGGTTACGATGCCCTGATCTTGTTCCTGGACGAGCTGATCCTCTGGCTGGCCACGAATTCCCAGGACCTGGGATTCGTCAAGCGCGAGGCGGCGAAGCTCACGAATTTGGTGGAAGCACAGTCGGCCGATCGGCCGATTCCGATCGTCAGCTTCGTGGCCCGACAACGGGACCTCCGAGAACTCGTCGGCGACCACGTCCCCGGCGCCGAGAAACTGAGCTTTGCTGACTCGCTGGACTGGCAACAGGGGCGCTTCGACAAGATCGCGCTGGAAGATCGGAACCTCCCGGCGATCGCTGAAAAGCGGATCCTGAAGTGCAAGAGTGAGGCAGCACGGGCCGAGCTGGATGCGGCGTTCGATCAGACAGCACGGATGAGGGACAACGTCATGAACATCCTGCTCACCCGAGAGGGCGACCGGCAGATGTTTCGTCGCTTGTACCCGTTCAGCCCGGCGCTGGTCCAGACCTTGGTTGCGGTTTCCAGCGTGCTCCAGCGTGAGCGAACGGCGCTCAAGGTCATGATGCAGCTTCTGGTCGATCAGAGGGAAACGCTCACGGTCGGCGACATCGTGCCCGTTGGCGACCTGTTCGATGTCGTCGCCCACGGAGACGAGGCGTTCAGCCAGGAAATGGCTGTCCACTTCGACAACGCCAAGCGACTCTATCACCACAAGCTGCTTCCCGCACTGGTGAAACAGCATGGCGTCCGCCCCGAGGATCTCGAGCCGCTTGCTCATGACGATCCCAGGCGGGTGGCATTTCGCAACGACGATCGTCTTGTCAAGACGCTGCTGCTTTCAGCCCTGGTCCCCGAGGTGGAGTCGCTACGAGGTTTGAATGCCGAGAAGCTTGCGGCACTGAACCACGGGACGATCAAGACCCCCGTTCCAGGACGTGAAGCTCAGGAAGTGCTGCGTCGCTGCCGCAACTGGGCAGCCGGCGTGGGAGAGATCCGTATCGGCGAGGAGAGCAATCCCACCATCTCGATCCAGCTCTCGGGAGTTGACACTGAGAGCATCATCGAGCAAGCCCGGCGCGAAGACAACCAGGGAAACCGCATCCGGCGAGTGCGACAGATGCTCTTCGATCAGCTCGGCATCCAGGGTGAAGGGGAGTTCGAGCAATTCCACGAATTCTGGTGGCGAAAAACCAAGAGAAGCTGCGTGGTCCTGTTCAAGAACATCCGGGAGCTTCCCGACTCGTCGCTGGAAAACTCGGAGGAGCCCTGGAAGATCGTGATCGATTTCCCGTTCGACGAGGCCGGGCATGGACCGCGAGATGATCTGAGCACGCTGCAACGGTTCATTCAGTCCCATCCTGATGGTGCGAAGACTCTTTGCTGGGTGCCCTCGTTCTTCAGCAACGACGCTCAGAAAGACCTTGGCATGCTGGTCATCCTCGAGCATATCCTGACCGGCGAGCGGTTTGGCCAGTACTCCAGTCACCTCTCGCCCCAGGACCGGCCGGCGGCCAAGTCGCTGCTCGAGAACCAGCGCAGCATTCTGAAGCAGAGAGTCCAGAGCCACCTGGACGCGGCTTACGGGCTGGAGGTCCTCTCTCAAGGGTCCCTCGACACGTTGCACGACCTCGATCTCAGCGAGCACTACATATCTCTGAGCCCGGGCTTTGTCCCGCAACCCCCCGTCGCCGCGAACCTCACGGGGGCTATGCATCACCTTCTGAGCCAGGCCCTGGAGCAGGGTGCTGTCGCGCCAGTGCCAAGGATTTCCACGAAATCCGGGCCGTTTTCACGCGGGGAGTGGCTTGAGTCCCCCCCTGGATCAGCTCGGGGCTATTGAAATAGAGGCG
>JBAUOX010000196.1:0-12830 GCA_049579985.1 Isosphaeraceae bacterium
GTGGCGATGCACAGCGGAAGCCCACTCCGCTGGTCATACGGGCGTTCGATACCGTTTTTGGCCGGTTCCAGGGGGCCGGGATCGCCAGCATCCTCTTCTCGGAAAGTCCCGCTGCCAGCCCGCGTGACCGGGTTGACTGGCTGGGTCAGCAGAATCTGTTCTGTGGCTGGAAGGGATATTATGCCAGCGGCCCAGAGCAAACGCTGCGCGTACCCAGCCTCGCGGCGTTTCGTTCCACGTGGAACGGCACCGACCAGAACAGCCGCGAAATCCTGGCGTCCTGGCCGTAGCCGCAGCATCTAGGCCAGGCCGTTCCCGCGGACCTTCGCCCCTTTGTGCCCGGACGCGAACCAGCGCTCGTTCAGGCGGCGGCACCTCGGCCATTCCTTGGGGCCAAGACCTTATGGACATTCCCGCCACCCGCCGTGCCGGCTACCGTCGGACGGACCGGAACGGGAGCACCGGGCGCCTCGATCGCGCCCCTCGACCCCCAGCTCAGGATCCGGAAACGCGCAAGGGATCCGGCCCAAAGTCCCTTGAAAACCACCGTGGGCGCGGTAGGGCCCGGGAATGCCGGGCTGCTTGATCTCGTCTTCGACGCCGACTCGGCCCAGTGGCAAGGCGACCTGGGGGCATTCCTCCGCGAGAAGATGACCGACGAGGTCAAGCACGCCCGGGTGACGGTGCACGGATCAGGCCCAAGGCGCTCTTCGCCGGTCCGGCTGCGCGACGGGCTGGTCCTGGAAATCCGCGTCGAGGCTCCGGTGAACCACGACTCGGAATGGCTCTCCTGGCAACCCGGGGCCGAGAGCCGCGGTCGTGCCCTCTTCGAGCTGCATGGCGGGACGCTCCTGCTCGCGCACGTCCGGCTTCGAGCCGACGAGAGCGCGGCAGTCGACTCTTTGATCCATGTCGAGGACGGCGATCTCATCCTGCACCGCTGCCAGCTCGTTGCTCCCGGGGGGACAGAGGCTCGGACGCCCCGGCTCGTTGCGTTCTCGGCTGCGAGCGCCCGCCCGCGGTCAACGATCTCGCACCTTGGCGTGTTCACCTCGGAGCCCGATCGACCGGTCTGTATCATCCAGGAGAGTACCCTGATCACGGGGGGTAGCGCGGTCCAGGCGACGCTGGGAAGAGGTCTGGTCGCCCTGAGCCGGTCGGCGCTGGCGGCGGGAACCGACGCGATCGAGATGATACCCGCGCCGGTTGCGCGCGGCCGGTTCGACGCCGACCTGGTTCTTGACCACTGCACGCTCGCGTCCGAGGCCAACATCATCCGGCTGGGATCCTGGCGGGGCCGGGATCCGGGTCCCGATCGCCCCTGGCTGGTCACATCGAGTAACTGCGCTTTCCTCGGCAGTTATGAGCGCCGTGTTTCCGAAACGGTGTTGCTGCGCGTCGACGAGGAGGCCATGGCCCACGGCACCATCTTCTGGCAAGGCAGCGGCGACGCGGTCGAGGTCGACGCCTCCACCGCGGCGGTTGACGAGCCGCTTCTCAGCCGTTCCCGGGACGTCGGCTTCCGGTGGGTCAACTTCTGGGGATCTAACCACCAGACCGAGATCACCGGACCTCGATCGGGATCAAACCTGCCCAGCGTCCGGCTCTGGGAACGACTCAGGCCCGGCCGCGTCGAGCTTTCCGATCTGATCCTCGATCCGAACTATCACCTTGGCCGCCCGCAGCTCGATGTGGGTGCCGACCTTTCTCTCCAGGGAATCAGCCGGCGCTCACCGGCCGCGGGCCGCCGGCGCTAGTCGTGAAAAGTCTTGATGAAGAACATCTCCTCACCAGGCGAGGAGTGCGCGGTCAACTTTGATTGGCAGGTGAGTCATTCACAAGCCTGAAGCGCAAGCGAAGGTCATTCCAGGGCTTGGAATAGTCCTTCGCTTGCGCTTCAGGCTTGTGAATACCGGCCGAGCCTGAGCGACGGAGGCCCGGTCCGGATTTACGACTTTCTTGCCCAGTGCCATGTCAGATCGGCTCGAGGAGCCGCGGCGGCATCGGCGTCCTGACTACCGGCGGGTCTTTCGCCAATCTTGAACGGGGTCCCATTTACCTGCCTGCCCCGCCGCATCATAATGACCGATTGGGCTTCGGGGTCCAGTCACAGTCGAGAAGGAGCTTGGCGTCGTGGGCATGCTACGTCGGCTGTTTAGCACAGGCGTGCTGGCCACGGCAATGATGTTGCCGGCAGCGATGGGCCAGCGATCGGGTCATCATGGGAATGGGTCTCTCGCACACCATGTCTCCGGGCGACCCTCCGGGGGTGGGATCGGCGGCGGGGGGATCGGCGTTGGGGGTGGTGTCGGCGGCGGGGGGTTCGGATCCTGGCTGCCCTATTACGCCACGGGCGTACCGGGTGGGATATTCACCTTTGTGCCCCCCATGCTACCCATGGGGCCAGGCGGATTTGTGCCCATCATGGCGCCCCAGCCGTTGGCAGTCGACAGGGGCCCGATCGCCCCACCACCTCCGGCCGGACCGCTCGCTTTTGCTCACGGAAATCGACCGGCGAACAAGGCCGGGCAAAAACCCAAGGGCAAGGACTCCACGCGGGCAGGCCAGCTCGTGCTCATTGGTGACCGCCTGTTCCGGGGCAACAATATCAAGAAGGCCGAGGAGCGTTACGGTCAGGCGACGCGGCTCGACCCGAGCTCGGCCGCACCCCTGATCGGCCTGGCACAGATCGCCCTGGTCCGTGTGCAGTATGGTGAGGCCGCCCGGCGGTTGCGAGAGGCCGAGACCGCTCAGCCCGGCTGGATTGTCACCGCCCCTGACGTCCAGTCGATCTATGGCGAGCCGGGGGACTTCGCCCGCCACCTCGCCCGCCTCGAATCGCATCTCCAGGCGCATCCCGACGATCGGGATGCGTGGCTGGTCCTGGGCGCCGAGTGGTTCCTTTCGGGCCGCACCGCGCGCGCGGCCGACGTCTTCCTTCGGCTCAACGATCCCAAGCGCAAGCCGGATATCGCCCTTTCGGCCTTTCTACACGCCACCAATCAGGAGTAACAAACAGCGACGCCTCACCCTCGCCCGACTCCCGCGGGGAGCGGGGGGAACCCCGCTCGCGGGGTCGGGCCGAAGGCCGGGTGGGGGGCGGCCCGGTTCGGGGCGATTGGCCCTCATCCGCCGCTTCGCGGCACCTTCTCCCAGGGAGAAGGGATAAACCGCCTGATCGCGGGAAAATGAAACGGCCCCGTCTACGATTAAGACTACTATTGACCCGGCACCGCCGGCCTGGAGGTCGGGCAAGCTGACGCGCTATGGAGACGTTGCCCGCCTGTCAAGGCGGCTCACGACGACTATCTACGCGAGTTCCAGACGCGCCCTGCGGGTGTAGTCGAGCAGCGCCCGGTTCGGCCGTGAGAGCCAAGGCAGATTCGCCTTGCCGGTTACTCGTCACGTGGTAAGCACGGGAACCAAACGGCCCTTCACGAAGCGGTAATAAGTCCCGGATGGGGCGACCGTACGATGCTTGAACCGCGGCTTGATCGCTCCCGCGTAGATCAGGTTGGTGGTCGTGGTGGGCTTGAACCGGACGAAGCCCTTGCGGCCGATCAGCGTGTCGGGTCCCGTCCCTCCGATCAGCAGGGTATGACCGAACCACCCATGCTCCCTGGTCGGGCCGGCCCCAGCTTGAATCACGTTGTGGCCGCCGTGGCCGCCATCGAGCGTGATCGGTATGGTCGGCGACACGCTCGGGTCGACCTGGATGTCCGTGCTGGCCTTGCTGCCGAAGACGATGATCTGGAGCAGCGAGTTCGCCGGCGGTTCAATCAGGTCTGCAACACCGTTCACACGGGGCACGATGACCTGGCCGCCGGAGACGTTCGGGTTAGCCTCCTGTGAGATACTAATGTTGTCGGTGCCATGATCGGTTCTTGGCAGTGGCGTCACTACGAGCACGTCGTTATTGATCAAGTGCACTGCGCCGGTATCCACACCGACGGTGAGCGCAACGGTTCCCAAGCTAATCGCCGTTTTGGGAGATGAACTGGTTGCCTGCGCCATCACCTGGTACTGAAATGAATCGGGACCACTGTAACCACTGTTCGGTGTATAAACCAGGGAACCGGTGGTTGGATCGAACGCACTGATGGTACCGTGCGCGGGTTGAGAAAAGAGCTGGTAGGAGATGATGTCAGTGGCGATCGTAGCGGGTGGCGTGCTCGTGAGCTGGATGGTCTGCGGGCTGTTGGGTGTCACCGAGGAGTTGACGGAGTTGGTCGGCCCATTGTAGGCCCCGACCGTGACCGTGAAGGTCCGTGTGGTTGTGTGATCCGTGGTGTCGGTCGCGGTCACCGTGATCGTGGCTGTTTGCCCCGCAGTGGCCCCGGTTGTGTCAATGTGCAAGACGCCATTGGGATTGGTCGAGGAGAGCGGCTCTACCGAGTCGATGACCACCGGATTGATCGGCTGCGAGAGCTCTGGTTGCTGCCCAGCCGCTGGCGTATTGTTCTTCACGGCGACCTTGGACAGGTCGGTCACCGTTTGCTGGCCCGAGACGAGCTGGCCGAAGATCGTGTAATTGAAATCAAAGGACTGCTGGATGGACTGCGAGAGAGTGCCGTTGGTGATGAAGAACTGCGCGTCGCTGCTGGCCGGTGAACCGGTATTTGCCATGGCGATCTGGTACTGGCCCGTGAAGGCCAGTTGCTGAGCTACTTCGGTAGCGATGGTAGGCGTTAGACCGCTCGATGAGGAAGCACTGGTCTGGCTGGTCGAGCCGCCTTGGAGGACGCTGAACCCGGAGGCCGACACGGACGTGATTCGCGGAAAGTACTTACCAGGTCCAGGCGGGGTGGAGGGTCCAGGCGGGGTGGACAGGCCAGTAGTATAGTAATTGTCGCTTGTCAGCGTGGCGATGCGAGCAACCGTCTGTGGGGTCAGGTCGCCGAAGAGCTGAAAAGTCATCGATTCGTTGTTGATGGTGACGTCGCTACTGTTCGCGGGCGTGTGCGAGACGGTGATGGTCCAGTACTGTGGCTGGTTCGCCGTTTGCGGGGTCGCCGACGACACCTGCGGTGCGACCGAGACCTTGATGAAGTTAGGGTTACTCGATGTCGCGGTGTAGGTCTGGTTGGTGCTACCGCCGCTATCCAGGGTGAGCTGGTATCCCAGTAGAGCGGGAACGGTGACGCTTTCGATCGGTAACAGCGTGGCGGTCAACAATTGCCGACCTTCCAGGGCTTCCACCAAGGGCTGGCTCCCGCAGTGTTTCGAACCGGGTCGCGATCCTGCCCCATACCGGTCTGAACGTGAGTGAGCTTTCCAGATTCGGTCCAACATCCCTGTCTCCTCGCCCGTGGCGCCTGCCGAGCTTACTGCGTGCCAGGAACGCTCTCGCCCGCATCCTGTACTTTCTCTCTATCGGACGTACCGGTCAGTTGGCTTGAAGCAGTTTTAGCGACGGTACGGTCAGGCCAATGGTTTATGCATGGACGCATGATGTTTATTCGGGAGGAGCGCGAACCTTGCCGCGGACGGCCTATTTCAGCTCGAGCTTGAGCTGGGCCGCCTTCTCCGTCCAGTCGGGCAGCTTCGCCTTGAGCTGTGCGCGCTGCGCGTTTGCGAGCTTCTTGTCCAGGTGGGGGGTGATCGCGTCGAGGCGGAGAGCTTCCTGGGCTTCTGTCACGGCATCTCGGAACATGGAGATCTCGGCGCTGGCTTCCGCGAGGCGTGCGTGCAAGGTCGCGTTCGTGGGATAAAGGCGCGAGGCGGTTCGCGTGGCCTCGACGATGCTGGCCTGCAAGGGGATGATCTCTCTTGGGGAAAGAGTATGGCCAAGCTTCTTCAGAAGGTCCCGTGTGACAAGGGCGCGCTCGCTATGCAGTGTCCAGGCGTCGGGATTGCGCGGCGGCGACGCGGCCTTCAACAGGAGCGCCGGAATCTTCTTCCAGCGCAGGTCCTCGGGCTTCGAGCCTCGCGATTCCCAGATCAGAAGCTGTAGATAGGCGTCGCCGAGCCAGGGACGAGGACTATAGCGATCGGCCTCCTCGGCGATCTCGTAAGCAGCCTGCGCGCGCTCGAAATCGGGGGGGCGATGGGCCAGGGCGTCGTCGGCCCTGGCCAGAGCGGCCTCGGATCGCCAGAACGGGGTGATGGCTCCGACGAACGAGCCCGCCAGGGCGGACCAGACAATCGCCAATGCGAAGGCGGGCATGCCACCGGCGAACTCTCGAAGACGGCCGCAAGGGCGATCGTCGCGCAGGTTGAGCCCCAGCGCGATCAGCAGCCAAAGCATCAGGGCCACGGCCGGCATGCCGATTCCCCCGGCCGCCAGCAGGTTGATCACGCAGGCCAGGACCGCGGCACCAAAGGCTGATGCCGGCAGCGGCACCCGCCTCCAGAAGCCCGGGCCGAGCAAGGCCGCCAGCAGCCAGCTCCCCGACAGGATCACCCAGCGAACCAGCAGGTCGTCCTGGAACAGGTTCATCTGGCCCACGAGCAGCACCATCACCAGGCCCAGCCCCGCCGAAAGCGTCAGCCGGCCGAAGGGGTCTGGGGCACCAGCCGGCAGGGCAGCGGCCACGACCGGCGATGTTTCCCGTGAAACCTCCGGTGATGTTTCCCGTGAAACCTCGCTTCGCCGTCGGCGCAGCCTGACGCGCGCTTTCTCATTCTCGCCCGGACCAGCAGCGGCCGGGCCCAGCAGGTTCCAGAACGCCAGCGCCAGGGCGGCGACCAACGCCAGCAGCGCCCAGAATCCGGCTATGGCCCAGACCTCGAGAAAGAGATCGTGCGGGTCCTGAATCTCCTCGCTCGACTGCGGCAGCTTGTGGAGCAGATAGTGGCTGCCGAAATTGCCCGGGCCAACGCCCGACCAGAACGTCGATGCACCCGGGGCCTGCCCCTGCGCCCCCTCGGTGATCACCCCCCAGGCGCCTTGCCAGTACTCCCAGCGATAACGCATCGACAGCGGCGATTGGGTGAGCACTTGGCGATCGAGCCGGCCAGTGGCCATCCCCACGGCCACGAGCGCGACGACCAGGACGAGCCCGGACAGGCCTGCTCCGAGCAAGAGCCGCGCAGGTGCCTTCCGCCGCTCTTGCCAGGCGAGGACGGCCACGGCGAGAAAGAGCCCGATCCATGCGCTGCGGCTCTTGGTCAGGATCAGGCAAGTTAGAATGCAGAGCAGAGGAGCGGCGGCCAGGCCGATCGCGCCCCAGCGCGAGCCAGGGGCTTTCTCGTCGGCCAGGTTGCGAATCATCATCGCCACCGCCAGGACCAGGGGGCCGACCAGGAAACCGGCCAGCGAGTTGGCCAGGCCAAAGGTCGAGAACGGCTCGTTGGAGCCGAGCAGCCGATCGGCGAAAACGCTGACTCGCTGCGAGTCCAACGCCACCTTCGCCTCCAGCATGACCTGCCCGGGACTGTGCCTGAACCGTTCCTGGAGCTGGGGAATCTCAACCCGCGCCTGGAAAAGGCCGTAGGCAGAGACGGCCACCGCCGTCACCACCAGGGCTCCCGCCAGTACCGTCGATTCGCCGCGGGTTCGGGGCAAGTTGCGCGCCAGGACGTAGGCGAACCCCAGCCCGGCCCAATCCCAGGCCAGATTGATTGCCAGCCGGCGATCAAGTCCGCGGGTCGAGCTCAAGCCGACCAGAAACACCAGGGCAACGACGGCGGCATCGGTCCACGACCAGCGAAAGCGAAACCGGCCGCCGAAGAGTGACGCAGCGATCCACAGCCCCGCCACGATCAGCATCGCCAGCACCCAGACCAGGCCGGAACCCGAAACCTGGCTCGGGTCAATCTCGCTGGGCCAGTAAGCCCGGGCGGTCATGAGCGCGGCGAACAGGCCCAGAGCCAGCCGGCGGAATTGCTCGCCCACCGTCGCGGCCGACGCCTCGCCGGCGCCATGGCCGTCGCCGCCTCGATCACCGGCCGAGACCATCACCGAGGCTGGTTGCCGGGAATCTGATGCGACCGCAGCGCGGGGGGAAGCCGAAGATCTCACGCCGCGCCTGGTCATGCTCTTGCCTCGATCTCTCCTGGCCCTTGGCACTGGCCTTGCCCCGCCCGCGGTCCGCTCCTTGCCAGCTCGAGGATCGCCACCACACCCAGCAGGCAGGCCGTCTGGGCCATGACCAGGCCTGCTCCCCAGGCGTCGAGCCGGTGCAGCAAGAGCGCACCCAGCCCGCCGGCCAGAGTGACCAGATCAATGGTCCAGACCGCCTGCGGCGGCGTCAAGCCACGCGCTACCAGCCGATGGGAAAAATGCCGTCGGTCACCCTGGAACGGGCTGCGGCCCTCGAGCAAGCGGATCAGAACCACCGAGGTCGTGTCATAGAGCGGGACTGCCATGACCAAAAGCGGCGAGAGGACGCCGGAGGGCGAGTCATCCCGCCCATAGCGGAAATAGGTCCCGGCGACCGTCATCGCGCCGAGCAGGAAGCCGAGAAAATTGCTGCCGGCATCGCCCATGTACAGGCGCGCCGGAGCGTGGTTGTGCACCAGGAAACCGCCCAGGGCGCCCATGACGATCAGCAGGACCGCCGGGGCGAACAGACTGCCCACCACCACCTGGCCCACGCAGAATAGCCCCGCGGCAATCAGACCCACACTGGCGGCCAGACCGTCCATGTTGTCCAGCATGTTGAACGAATTGGTCAGGCCGACGATCCACATCACCGTCACCGCGCCACCGAGTAGGGGATGCGTGAACGGCCAGAACAGGGTCAAGCGGATGCCCGAGGCGGCCAGAATCGATGCGCAGAGGACCTGGATCCCGAGCCGGAGCTGCCACTTCAGGTTCTTCCGATCGTCGATCAGGCCCATGACCATGATGATCGAGGCAAGGACGAGGATCTCCTGCAGCTCGCCGGCCCGGCTGAAGAGCCCGCTGGCAGTGACATGCTCGGCCATCGGCCGGGGAAGCTCAGGGCCGCCCATCAGAACGCCCAGACCGCAGGCCCCCAGCACGATCATCGTCGCCAGCCAGATGGCCACACCCCCACCCAAAGGCACGGGCGCCTGCTGGCCCTTGTGCCCGCCCGGCCGGTCCAGAAAGCCGAACCGCAGCGCGTACCGCCGTGCCAGAATGCAGAACAGCCAGGACAGCACGAACGCCGCCACCGCCAGCCCCAGCCCGGCCTTGACCAAGACCCAGTCACTACCGCTCGACATCATCGTCCCTCTCGGGGCAACTTCGGGACCGGATCATCTTGATTTTGGCCGGTACCAGAGGCGGATGCTGACGCAGGCGACGAACAGGACCAGAAACAACGCCAGCACCAGACCGATGGTCACCCATTCGATGGGCCGGTCGGGAGGCCAGCCTGCGCTGTCCCCACCCCAGATCACGGCGACGATGACGAACGGGCCGCCGAACGATACGACCGTCATCGCGGCCAGCAAAACATAAGGGAGCCGGGGCAGGGGGTCGGCGGACTTCATGAGGTCGCGGCCTCGGATCGGGCGGCGATCCGATCGCGGCAGTAGGCATCGTGCGTGGCCTTGGCCCCGGCCAGCTCGGCAAGAATCGCCTCGACCGCCGTGGCCAGCGGCAGGTTCCGGGCTGCCGCCTCGTGCCGCCACTTGACCTCGATGGAGCCGTCCTTGAGCCCGCGCTCGCCGATCACCACCCGAAGCGGCACGCCGATCAGGTCCACATCCTTGAACTTCACTCCCGGGCGCTGGTCGCGATCGTCCGTCAGGACGTCGACCCCCGCCGCCTCCAGCTCCTGCTCGAGCTTCCTGGTCAGGTCCATGACTTCCGCCTTGTTCACCTGCAGCGGAATCAACGAGACCTGGTAGGGTGCCAGGGAAAGCGGCCAGATGATCCCGTTGTCGTCATGACCGGCCTCAATGGCCGCCGCCATGATCCGGTTGATGCCGATGCCATAACAGCCCATGATGATCGGGATCTCGACCCCCTTCTCGTCGAGATAGGTCGCGCCCATCGCCTTGGAGTACCTGGTCCCAAGCTTGAAGACGTGGCCGATCTCCAGTCCCGCCCGGCTCGCCATCGTGGCGCCGCAGCGGGGACAGGGATCGCCGGCGTCGGCATTGCGCATGTCGAACACCCGATCGAGCGGGAAGTCGCGGCCGGGCACGACGCCTTTCAGGTGCACGTCCACCGCGTTCCCTCCCACCACGACCGTCGCCAGCCCCTTGATCGCCCGGTCGATCACCATCGGGATCTTGATATTCACCGGGCCGAGAAAACCCATCGGCGCACCGGTCGCCTTCTGGATCGTCTCCGGGTCGGCCGGCACCAGGGTCGCGACGCCGATCGCCCGGCGGACCTTCGCCTCGTTGGCCTCGTGATCGCCACGCAAGAGCACGGCTACCGGCTTGCCGTCGCCCAGGTAAACAAGCAGCTTGGCCGAGGTCGACTCCTCGACCGCGAGGAACCCGCAGACGTCGCGGATCGTCCGCTTGCCCGGCGTGTCCACCGCCTCGAATGGCGGCGCGGTGAGGTCGGGCTGCGTTGCCGTCGCGTGGTGGGCGCCGATCTCTGCCCGCTCCTGGTTGGCCGCGTAGCCGCAGGCGGTGCACTGGATGACCCGGTCCTCGCCGGTCGAGCAGGGGACCATGAATTCGTGCGAGGCGTCGCCGCCGATCGGGCCGCTCTCGGCCTCGACGATCACATAAGGGAGGCCGCACCGGTCGTAGATCCGGCAGTAGGCCTCGTACATGGCGTCGTAGCTCTTGTTGAGCTGGGCGACGTCGGCGTCGAAGCTGTACGCGTCCTTCATCACGAACTCGCGAGTCCGGACGATGCCGAACCGCGGCCGGGGCTCGTTGCGGAACTTGGTCTGGATCTGGTACATCGTGATCGGCAACTGCTTGTACGAGTTGATCAGATCGCGTACCAGGCCGGTCATCACCTCCTCGTGGGTCGGGCCCAGGCACATCTGGTGGCCGCCGCTCAAGGTCAGCTTCATCAGCAGGTCGCCGTAGGTCTCGTACCGGCCCGATTCCTTCCAGATCTCGACCGGCTGCAAGGCCGGCATCAGCAGCTCGATGGCCCCGGCGGCGTTCATTTCCTGCCGAACGATCTGGCTGGCCTTGTGCAGCACCCGCAGGCCCAGCGGCAGATACGTGTACGCCCCCGCGCCAAGCTGGCGGATCATGCCCGCCCGGAGCAAGAGGATATGGCTGGGAGCCACGGCGTCGGCCGGGGTTTCCTTGAGCGTCGGAATCAGAGTATTCGACCAGCGCACGAGATCATTCCTCCCGGGAAACCGCGGAAAGCACGTCTTAGCCCTCGACGAACTTCAGGGCAGGATGTCGGTCACTGTGATCCGGCCAAGCTCCGTCCCCTCGAGGAAAAGCGGGACGGCTTGGCCCGACGAGAAAACCTGGACCGTACGATACCCGTCGGGGCCAGGATCGGTGTGGACCTCGACCTGGCGATCAATCAAGTTGACGATCCAGTACACTGCGACGCCACCCCTGCCGTAAACAAGAGCCATCCGGCGATCTTCGAGGAGGCTCGAGCTGGAGACTTCGACGACAAGAGGAGCCTGGGACGGCTCCGGATGACGTTGATTATAGTCGCGCCAGGTTCCCCGCGCGACGACGACGTCCGGCTCCGGAACGCTGATACAATTTGGAATCTTGAGGGGCTTGTCGGGACGAACGTACCAGCCGGTGGGGAGCAGGGCCTCGATAGCGAATCGAACGCCGTCACAAGCCGCCGCATGCGGTGGGTATTCGGTCATCTTGGCCACCAGAAATCCGTTGATCAGATGGAGCCGGTCGCGCTTGGTGAAGACCCCGGAGGCTACCATCGCCTCGTACTGCGCGATGCTCAACCGATAGAGTGTAGGAAGTGACGGAACCCAGAACGGCTGTGCTGCCGTCATCGGCTGCAAGGGCGTGATCGTGGACATGGCGCCGGCTCCTCGGATTCCGAGTCTTTCCAGATCCTCAAAGGGCAGGGGGGCATCAGGTGATTTTCCGGCTGACTCAACGCCCTTGTATCATACCACACCGCGTCGACCCCACGGCAATCCGCACAGACGTTTCAAGCCGGTTGTTTGTTCTGGGCGTAAAGTCGTTTACATCAAGACCCCTCGACAATCAGAATGGGGAATTGACTCCAACCTCCAGAGGCCAGGAAGACGAAATCTAGCTCAGAGCTCGCCGATCCCGCGCACGGATGAGCCGACATGAGGGTCCGCGGGGCCAGCGATCCGGTATGGTCGTATCAATGTCTCGCGACGTTTCAACGGTGTAACCGGTTGGGGGATCAGGCAGGCTTTCCAACTCGCGCGGGGAGACCGTGGGCCCTCGGCCGCAGGGAGGTGTTCGGTGTTGCCTTGGGAAACCCTTCGCGCCCGTGACGATCGACGCGCCCGACGGCGGACGGACCTGGCCGCCCTGGAGCAGCTCGAGGGGCGGCAACTGCTGTCGTATTCCTCGCTGGGATACTCTCTTCCCGACCTCAAGATCTCAGGCCTGGCCGGTCCGGTCGCCTCGTGGGGAGGCTCCTATCAGGTCACGGTGGTCCTCCAGAACACGGGCGCGAGCACGATCATCGAACCGCTCTCGCTGGTGCCCGCCTCGGAGGTTGCCGTCGGCCCCGATGGTTCACTCGTGCCTCCGTACTACGTGCCCAGCTCAGCCGATGCGGCGGCCAGCCAGGTCGGCATCTACCTGGCACCCCGGCCCCACTCGCTCGCTGGCGCCATCGAGATCGGGACAGTCACGGCACAGGCACTGAGCCAGAACGACATCGAGCGATTCAATGTCTCGCTGACGCTTCCCCAGCAACCGGCCGGCTTCCGCGCCGCAGGCGTCTATTACATCCGGCTGGTGGCAAACCAGACTCAATCGGTGCTGGAGTCGAACTTCTCCAACAACGTGAGCGCGCC
>JBAUOX010000197.1:0-2918 GCA_049579985.1 Isosphaeraceae bacterium
TCCGAGTCTCGACGGGACGGGATGATCGGCGACGGTTTGCCGTCGGACCCGAGTGTCGGGTACAGGATCGCCACGATGTCCGGGTCCAGGTGCGTCCCAGCCAGCGCGGTGATGTGGGTGCGGACCCGTTCCTCCGGCCACGCCTTGCGGTAGGGGCGATCGTGACTCAGCGCGTCCCGGATGTCCACGGCGGCGAAGGCCCGCGCCGCCAAGGGAATCTGCTCGCCCTTGAGCCCGCGCGGGTAGCCGGTGCCGTCCCACCGCTCGTGATGGCAGTAGGGGATGTCCAGCGCCGGCTGCAAGAAGTCGAACGGGGCCAGCAGCTCGACGGCATGCTCCGGATGCCGCCGCATGATCCGCCACTCCTCGTCGGAAAGGGGGCCGGGCTTGTGCAGGATGGCGTCGGGGATACCAATCTTGCCGATGTCGTGGAGCAGGGAGCCGCGACGGATATGGACCATGTCAGCCTCGTTGATGCCGAGGGTCCGTGCCAGGTCGAGCATCTCCGCGGTGACCTGGCGGCTGTGGGCGACCGTCGCGCAATCGCGGAGTTCCATCGCGCGCGACCAGCCCTCGACGATGTCATCATAGGTCGGCGCGAGTCCACCGGGATCCTCCTCGGATGGGACGAGACGACGACCGGCCGGCGGCGCATCGGCGGCGATGGAGCTCGGGAGGGCCATGCGGGACAACGGAGGCTGAGACCTCTCGGAGTCGTTCGCCGGCTCGCCCCCATCTTGGGGGCAGTCTCCGAGATCGGCGTGATGGGTGACGCGGTTGCGACCGTGGCGCTTGGAAGCGTAGAGGGCACGATCGGCCTGATCCACCAGATCCAGGGCCTTGCCGGTCTTCAAGGTCATCGAAGCGACACCGAAACTGGCCGTGACGGGGCGGTGAGGCCAGTCCCGCTGCTCGATAGTCTCGCGCAGCCGCTCGGCCATGCCCCGGGCGACGACCGGGCCGGTCACCGGGAGCAGGACGGTGAACTCCTCGCCGCCATGGCGCGCGACCGTGTCGTGGGCGCGGGTCGTGCTTCGGAGCACGTCGGCGATGCCGCGTAGCACTTCGTCGCCGGCCGGGTGGCCAAAGGCGTCGTTGTACGTCTTGAACCGGTCCACGTCCAGCATCACCAGCGAGAGCGGCGACCGCTGGCGGGCGGCCAGGGCGAAGTGCGACTCCAGCGCCTCGAAGAAGCTACGGCGGTTCTTCAGTCCGGTCAGCTCGTCGGTCGTGGCCAGCTCGCGCAGAGCGGCGTTCTTCCGCTCCAGATCCTCCTGCATGGAGAGCAGGCGGCGGGCGATCTCCAGGCGGGCGACCAGCTCCCGCGTATCGAACGGCTTGGCCAGGAAATCGTCGACCCCCGCGGCCAGCGCCTCCAGGCGCTCCTCGCACCCGCCCCGGCCGGTGAACAGGACGAAGTAGGTGTAGGGCCGCCCGGCCAGGTCCCGGATGCGGTGGCACAGCTCCAGGCCATCCATCCATGGCATTATCCAGTCGGAGAGCACCACTTGCACGCAACGGCGCTGCAGCAGAGACCAGGCCTCGATGCCGTCGGCCGCCGTCATGACCTCGTGGCCCAGCGCCCCTAACAGTTGCGCCACGGCGTGGATTGTGGGTGCATCATCCTCGACGAGCAGGATGGTCATCCGCCCCGGAGCGACCCCGGCCCTCATTTCAGTCAGGCCCGGCCCTGCTTCCGTCACCCTGTCGCAACAGTCGTCGTTGCCGAGCTCGGGATTCACCTCGGCGTCGTCGGACCAATCAGACATCGCTCGCCTCTCCAGGCCCCCGGGGTTTCTCCATCGGCTTATCGGGGGCGTGATGCCGAAAGTGAACGCTCGAAGTCGTAAAAGCGTCATGTCGGCCCTGGGGCGACCCTCATGCGAAAGATAGGACAAGTTGGGCCGCGCGCCAAATCGAGCGCCTCTGTGAAAAACCGGGTCGATGAGATCCCCGACGAGCAATGCGACGAAGAGCGGCGTGATCACTGCGGTCGACCTCCACAGTTCGGCTTCCTGAAAATCCACAGCCCCAACCAGGCCAGACCCGACCAGGCCAAGGCCACTCAGCGCGAACCGGATCATCCGGAAACATGAGCCCAAGGGTGGCTCAGCCGTGATTGACACACTCCGCTACCCGTGTGGCGGAGATATCGGCTGGCCAGATGACGTGCCGACAGCTGCTCTCGAGGTGCTCTCGCATTGCGCGTCGGTAACGACGCATCTATTGCATGGATAAAAAGTTAGATGTAACACTGCCCACCTGTTTGAATCGGTGCTGTGTCTTCGTCGTAGACTGAGAATAGCTTCTCCTCGAGGGTGCCCATCGTTTCGCCCCGAGGATTTACGCCCGTCCTGCCAGCGTTTGGCCGGTGGCTCCGGCCAGGTACGATTGATGCCAACCGCGACTTCCTCACTGGCCGAATTGGCGGCACTTGGGTCGTGAAGCGTGGGGCGTTAAATACCGCCACTTCACGATCCACGACCAAAGCACTACACCTATCGAGTTCAGGGGGTGATCCGTTGTTCCGCGTTGGTTTGATCCTGTCGATTCTTTGCCTTGCCTCTACCGCGACGGCGCAATCCCCGCCCGCGATCGTTTACCCGGCCGGCGCCTATACCGTCACCACGCCGGGTCCGACGACCATCACCTACACCGCCGCCAGCGTCACATTCTCTTGGGTTGTGACCCCCGCCCCGACGCCAGTCCCACCCGGGCCTGTCCCGGTTCCTGTTTCTGTACTCACCGGCCATGTTTGGGCCTTGGCGGTTTATGACCCGGCCGTGGTGCTCCCGGCCGCTCAGCAGGCCGCGCTGAACAGTGCGACCCTCAAAGCGTCGGCGCTGCTCCAGGACGTCGATGTCCAGCCCTTCAAGAGCACGGACGCGAGCGTTGCAAGCTGGCTTCCGCACCTGCCC
>JBAUOX010000198.1:0-7812 GCA_049579985.1 Isosphaeraceae bacterium
ATCATCGAGGTGGTCCTGCGGCAGCTTGCCCGCTTCGGCTTCCGCGACGTGACGATCATCACCGGCTACCTGACCGAGCTGATCGAAGCGTTTTGCGGCGACGGGCGGAAGTTCGGCGCGCGCCTGCATTACCGTCGCGAGGAGACGCCCCTGGGAACAGCCGGCGGCCTGACGTTGCTCAAGCGTCCGGCCGAGCCCGTGCTGGTCATCAACGGCGACATCCTCACCACCCTGAACTACGGCGCGATGTACGAGTTCCACCGCGACCGGGGGGCCGCCGCGACGATTGCGTCATATCCCCGCGAGGTGAGGATCGACTTCGGCGTCCTCGAATTCGGCGACGACCCCCACGTCTTGACCGGATACCGGGAAAAACCGGAATATTCGTTTCAGGTGAGCATGGGCGTTTACATCCTTGACTCGCTCGCCTGGGACTTCCTTACCCCCGGTGAGGCCCTGTCGATGCCCGACCTGCTCGAGGCGATGCGGGGCAACGGGCACGCGGTCCATTGCTACCGCCAGCCCTGCTACTGGCTCGACATAGGCCGGCACGACGATTACGCCACGGCCAACGAGATCTTCGAGGCCCGCCGGGCGGCATTCCTGGGAGGTGCCGAGAAGGCGATGCTCAAGATCGGGCGCGACCAGTGAGCTGGGCTGAGAACTTGTGGATCCAATACCCGCTGGGGTGCCTTCTCGGCTACCTCATCGGATCGATTCCCTGCGGCTACCTGGGTTATTACCGGGTCAGGGGCGTCGACATCCGGACCGTTGGCTCGGGCAACATCGGCGCCACCAACGTGGGCCGGAACCTCGGTTTCCGCTACTTCCTGCTCGTCTTCGCGCTTGACGTGCTCAAGGGCTTCGTGCCGACCTTCGGCGTGCCGCTGGGACTGAAGAGCATGGGAATCTTGCCCCCGGCTGATCTGCCGGTCTTCGTCGCGTTGGCGTCGATTCTGGGTCATAACTTTCCGGTCTACTTGCGTTTCAAGGGCGGCAAAGGGGTGGCCACCAGCCTGGGCTGCCTGCTGGCCCTCGATCCGCTCGCCTGCGGCGCCGCGGCGGTCGGCTTCTTCCTCGTCTTCTTCCCGACCCGCTATGTTTCGCTGTCCTCGATCGCCGGCGCCCTGGCGTTCGCGGCCGGCCACTTCGCCCCGGCCGCGCAGTTCTGGAGCAAGGAGAATCTTGCCATGAGCATCCTGTCGATGACGATCCCCGTCCTGCTCCTCGTCCGCCACCACAAGAACCTGCGGCGGATCCTCGCCGGCACCGAGCCGAAAGTGCCGAAGCGAGTGTCTCGTCGGGACGACGACCACGATCACAAGGCGAAACCGAGCGGACGGATTCAGCCGATTCTGCTGATTGGCCTGACGGCGGCGGCCGCGTTTCTCTTGTGCGGCGGCCTCCAGGTGAATCGCAACGTCAGTGCGCCGATCGAGGTCGTCGCGGGACCGTGGGCCCTGCGCGAGACCCATCGCGAGCTGACCGGCCAGCAGCGCTCGACCCGGGTGGTCTTTGCCGATCACGGCCGCCAGCTTGCGGTCATGTGTCCTCGCTATAACAAGGTCCTGCTCTACGACGTCACGTCTCAGGCCCACCTCGACCCCGCGGCGGAAATCGCACTCGATGGCCGGCCGGTGGCGATCGCGATGGCCGGCGATCGGCTGGTGGTACTCGAGCGCCCCTCCGGTGACGACAAGCACCTGGCGCCCGGCTGGTGGGAGACCTTCGGCCTCGACGGCAAGTCTTCAAGCCCTCGCGTCCCGGCCGGCTACTACCCCGATGACCTGGCCGTGACTCCGGATGGCCGGTTCCTGATCGTTCTCAATTCCGGCCAGGCCGAGGGCGACAAGCAGAAGCCCCTGCCCGGCATTGACGTTTTCCAGGCGACGCCCGACAGCGAGGGTGACTCGCCTCGCCCGATCGGCCACCTGAGCTTGGAGCCGGAGGACGACGCCGACCGGCTCTTCGTCTCGGCATCAGGCTCGCGGGTTCTGGTCACCTTGCCCAAGGCCAAGCAGGCCGTGGCGATCGACCTCACCAACCCGGAAGACCCGCGTCCGGCGGGCCGGACCGAGCTTGCCCGGGCAGACGCCCCTTATGTCTCGTTCTCTCCCGACGGTGACTGGATCATCATGCCGACGGTCCAGGAATCCGAAGCTGTTGCAATCCAGCGGTCAGCGTCATCGGTCGATGACTCCTCCAGCCCGCCCGCCGCCGGCTATCTCGTCTACACCCGCCCCGACGATTCCGCCGTGGAATTGGCCCAGGCCAGTCCCGTCCAAACCCTCGGCCAGTTCCCCTTGAAAGGCCCGCTCAACCTGGGAGGCACCAGGCCCACCAGCCTTTCATTCTCTGCCGAGCGAGGTCTGCTTGCCGTTGCCACCAAACCCGGCACCGTCTACCTGATCTCCATCCGATCCCGCCTCGAGACCGAAAACGGGCCATAGAAAGATCGCATCGCCACAACCGCCGTTATTGAACCCGCAGGCGTCGCGGACGATAATGCAGCTAGGGAGTGTTGGACGCAAGCTCAGGGGTGAAAAGCCAAGGAGGTCAGTACGATGTTCCAAACAGAAGACTATGTACAAAACAGCGGTTATCAAAAAATCCGCTACATCCTAACACTTGCGGGCATGTACACCAGCGACGTTGCATCAATTCTTGAGCTCGACTTAGACTTTGTCGGCAGGGTGTTAGGGAGTGGAGTAGTCCAAACAACGTCAGACCAGGCGTCGATCGATTGGAAATTCTACAACTTCCTCGTTTTGCAGGACTATCTGCTCAAAATTGCGGACTATGACATCAATGAATACGAGGAATTATGGAAAGAAACCGCGATATACGACAAGGCTATCGTGAAGCCGCCTTGGTACCAATGGGGCCTCAGAAAATACCTTGAGACACACAAGTATAAGGGTTTGGAATCCTGCATCGACTGGATCAGGAGATACTAAGTGCCGTCCATTAGAACTGACTTGATCTACCCTGACTCGGAAATTGAACCAGGGACAATTTTATATCGAATCACTTCTGCCACCTATGCGGATCCTGCTTACTTGCTGAATGGAAGGGGAGCTTTGCTGGGAGAAGGGAGATTCCACCGGATCCACCAATTGACGTCCTATGTTTCTCAAAATATTCTTGTGTGTTTTTCAGAGAAATTATTTTATATGAGCCGATCTGCCATCCGTAAGTTGAGTAACAACTCGTTCGTGGAGTTTAGGCGAGAGGCGGTCAGGGATTGCTTGCTGGCGATTGTCGAATGCAACCAACAGGCAGATCTGATACACATCGCGAGTGCAACTGCCCTCCATCAATACAGCCTCAATCCTTCGTCGATCACACAGCCAGACCAATGTTATACGCCGCTGCAAGACGCGGCTGATAGAATTCGTTCATCGAGCAAGGAGGGGCTTGTTTATCTCTCAGCAAGACATTCGGTTGGATTAGCGGCCGCGCTGTTCGGAGACAAGACGGGACTTATCAAATCTATAATAGCGACAATTCGTGTCAGACTATCTCTCGTCAGCGAGGATCGTTCTCAACTCGTTGATTCCCCAAGATTCGACCCCACTAAGGACCGAATCAGTTACTCCATGGGTCACTTTTCGATAAATGCTGCCGATTTTGCTAATTATCAATATAAATTTACTCCTGTGATCGCAGCTTCCCAAGGTTATCTATCGTTCAATAGAATTCCATACAAAGGTGCATACCCGAGGGCGGCTATCACTTAGTTGGAGTATCGCCGAAGATGCTCTCTAACTCGCAGCCTTCAACTCGGAGCCGTGGCGGGAGGAATCGGAAGATCGAGGCTACGATACGGCGATCCGAGCAGAATTGGGGATTTTCGGCAGGCGTGGAAACCAGGGACTCACTTCGACTTGACCTCATCCGGTGTTCTCAGGAGTGAGCGGATCAGGCGGTGGAGTTGATCGAGAGACGCTGGCTTGCTGACGTACTCGGTCGCACCGGCTTCGAGGGTCCGATCACGATCGCCTGGCATGGCCAGCGCGGTCAAAGCGACGATCGGAATGGCGCTCAGGCCCGGCACGAGGCGGATTCTCCGGATCGCTTCCAGCCCGTCCATGCCCGGCATCTGAATATCCATGAAGATCAAGTCAGGATGTAGGCCTTCGGCTCGCTCGATCGCCGTTTCGCCATCGGCGGCCAGTTCGACGCAATAGCCCTTGAAGACAAGATAATCCTTGAGGCCCCGCACGCTGAAGGTGTTGTCATCGACGATCAGAATCAGGGGTGTCGCCCCAGGTTCGTGAGGGGCGCAGCAGGAGACGCTCACGGCCACGGGCCGGCTGCTGTACTCGGCCTCGTCGGACCGACTGTCGTTCTCGATCCAGGGCAAGACCACGGTGAAGCGGCTCCCCTTACCCACCTCGCTCTCGATGTGCAAGGCGCCGCCATGCATTTCGGTGAGCCGCTTGACGAGGACCAGCCCCAGGCCGGTTCCCTCGTAATGCCGGGAGAGTCCCGAATCGAGCTGGAGGAAAGGCTGGAAAAGTCGCGTCTGATCGGCGGGGCTGATTCCGATACCGGTGTCCCAGACAGTGAAACGGACCTCACGCTTGACACGGTCGCCCACCACATCAAGCCCGATCTTGCCGCCCTGAAGCGTGAACTTCACGGCGTTGGAGAGCAGGTTGACCAGAATCTGCTTGAGACGACGTTGATCCGCGACCAGTTGCCTGAGCGAACGATCAATCGCAAGGGAGACGGAAATCTGTTTCTTCAGAGCCGCCTCCTTGATCAGGCGATGCGACGCCTGGCACACCTGCTCGACCTCGTGGGCACCGAGTTCGAGCTCGACCTTTCCGGCCTCGATCTTGGCGACGTCGAGGATATCGTTGATCAGGTCGAGCAGGTGTCGGCCGCAGTCCTCGACATCCAGGATCGCGCGATGCTGCCTGGGAGTCAACGGCCCATAAACCTCCTCGTGGAGGCTCTCGGAAATCCCGAGGATGCCGTTGAGAGGCGTGCGCAGCTCGTGACTCATGTTCGCCAGGAATTCGTCCTTGAGCCGGGAGGCGCGAGCCAGCTCGTGATTCGCCTCGGACAGTTGCTGGGAATGGCGACGGAGAGTCTCCTCCAGCAGCTTGCGCTCGGAAATGTCGCGCATGATCGTGGCATAGAACTCGAGCGATCCCTCCGCGTCCCGATGGGCCAGGATCAACTGAGAGACCGGAATCAGCCGGCCGTCCTGGAAGCGGAATTCGGTTTCACCTCGCCATACGTTGCCGCGTTCGGCGGTCGGCAGCCCCTCACCATGAATCGGTCGCAGGGCAGACTCGGGGTGGCAGTCGAGGATCGTGAGCGGCTCACGATCGGGCCAGCGCCCCAGGGCCTCGCAGAAGGCCCGGTTCAGGTAGAGGATCTGTTTCGCGGCGTCGGCGATGCCCACAAAGTCCGGAGTAGCCTCCACGACGGTGGCAAGCCTCCGCATCTGAGTCTCGACCCGTGCGCGCTCGGCGATCTCCGCCTTCAAAGCGCGATTCAACTCGGCCAGGGCTTCCTCGGAGCGTTTCCGATCCGTGATGTCAGTCACCGAAGTCCCGACAGAAAACACCGAACCATCGGCGCTGAAGACAGGGTAGTGACCGAGGACCAGGTACCTCTTTTCATGGGGTCGCGCGGGCCTCTCGAGAGCGATCTCTCTTCCGTATACGGGCCGTCCTGTCGCGAAAACTTCCTGGACTTCTGGCTCGATGAGTTGCGCAATATGTGGGACGAGATCATGAAACGTTTGTCCGAGATGCTCCTCGATGGGGAAGCCGTCGATGTCCGCAAGATACTGGTTGATCCGGATGCACCGAAGCTCACGATCGGCGAAGGCCAGGCCAACGGTCGCGTTGGCCAGCATCGAGTCCACCTCGGCCGTACGCTCGGCAACTCTCCGCTCCAGAGATGCGTTGAGGCTTTTGACCTCCTCTTCCACCTTCTTCAGCTCGGTGATATCGATCAGGACCCCGTCCCAGAGGATCTCACCGGCGGGCAGCCGCCTGGGCCGGGAATGCAATCGCACCCAGCGCGGTTCGCCATCGGTTCGACGAATCGGCAGCTCGACGTCAAAGACAGAGAGCTCACGGGCTGACGCGGCTTCAGCCTCCATCAATTGCGGGAGAGACTCCGGTGAAACCAGTTGGAAAAGCAAGCTGGCATCACGCAGCGCGTCCTCGGCCTTGACTCCGGTGATGTGTTCCACTCCGGCGCTCATGTAAACGAACCTGGGACTGCCATCGGGGTCGCGGGTGTACTGGTAGACGACACTGTCGGGGAGATTGTCGCCCAGCGACCGGACCCGCAGCTCGCTGTCGAGCAGCTCTTGTTCCGCGCGTTTTCGCTCGCTGATATCCTGAACCGTCCCCACCCGGTAGAGGAGCTGGCCGCCTTCGTCGCGCACGCTCACGAGGTCCATCTGGATCGGGAACAACGACCCGTCCTTGCGAATCATGCGGGCTTCATAGCGGACTTGCCCGAACCGATCGGCCTCGGCCATCTTGGCAATGACCAAGGCGCGATCCGCAGGCTCGTAGAGTGCGAGGATCTCAGCGCCGGCAACCTCCTCTGTCGATCGCCCCTGCAGTCGCGCATACGCTGGGTTGGAGGCCAGGACCCGTCCCGTCGCCGGATCACCCAGCGCGATGCCATGCGCGCAGTTCTCGAACGAATCCGCCCACCTCCGCAGCGCGGACTGCACCGCGTTGCGTTGCGTGATGTCGCGGAGGAATGTGAAATACCTGCCACCGCCACCGGGCCAGTAGGAGACGTTCACTTCCACAGGCCAGACCCTGCCGTCGCGGGTTCGATGCAGTGACTCGAAGATGTCGCTGCCGCTCAGCCGGACCCGGGCCATGTGCAGCGCCGTCTCTTCCGCGGTCTCCTTCGCCTCGACATCGCTGATCCGCATGCCGCGCAATTCTTCAAGGGTGTAGCCGGAGAAACGCAAGTACGCATCATTGACCTCGAGGAACCGGCCGTCGTGATCCGTGACATAGAATCCGTCTGGAGTCGTCTCGATCACGGCCCGATACTGCGCTTCACGGTCACGCAATGCCTGCTCGGCCTGCTTGCGCCACGTAATGTCGGAGGCAACACCGGATCTGATGACGATCCGGCCGCGTTCATCGCGCTGAGCGTAGCCACGGTCGTTGATCCATGCCAAAGCGCCGTCAGGGCGCGTGATCCGATAGTCAATATCATAGGGTCGGCCCTGAGAAAAACCATCGAGGGCGCTTCTCACCTTCGCGATATCCTCGGGATGGACCGCCTCCAGCCAGAGATCGGGATTGGCGTAGAGCTCGGCGCAGGGTCGTCCCCAGGTCTTCTCGAAGGCTGGATTGATATAGTGGATTGTTTTGGCATCCGCTGACGCCATCCAGAACACTTCGCCGATCGTTTCCGCCATCTGGCGAAATTTCAGCTCGCTCGAGCGCAATGCCTCCTCGGTCTGCTCGCGACTCGTCACATCCTGGAATTGGGCGACCACGGAAGGCAGGCATCCCTCGGTCTCGACCCGCGCTGTCGAGTCCGAGAGGAGGCGCCGGGGGCCGTCCTGGCGTGCGATCTCCCTTTCCTCAGCTCGGAGATCGTCTCCCTCGCGCATCCGATCGCGAAATCGCCCGGCAATGAGAACCAGCGCCGGTAAGCAAAAGGCCGTCACGGCCAGGCGAACCATGGCGTCTTGGTCGAACCGGGCAACGTGATCGCCCGAAGCGTACAGGCTGAAGGCAACGTCGGCCAAGGCGATCGAAGCGGCCAGCAACCCGAGCAATCTGCCGCCCCGAACCGCTGCGA
>JBAUOX010000199.1:0-2453 GCA_049579985.1 Isosphaeraceae bacterium
CCAAGATCTCGCCATTCACATTGAACAGGCCATAAACTCGGCCCTCGAACTCGACTTCCTTGGCTGCCCCAACCGGAAGCTCTCCAAGAGTCGCCAGCTTCACGAATCTCGACATCCCATGCTCTCCCGTTGCTCCCATCTCATGGGTTGACTCCGTGGCAATCGCCGCACGCATCACCCGCCAGGCAGCCAAGCCTCTTTTTTACTTTATCAAAACCGGAAACTGTTGGGAAATCAGGTGGAAGAGGTGGTCCGCGGGGGGACGAAGGGCGGCAGCCCGCCTACATTATAAAGCAGCCTAATACATTATAAAGGTGTTGGACCCGGCAACCATCGCCGGTCTTGATTCACGGGGCCTGCGCCAGGCCGTCCGGGCAAGCGGACCCTTCACGGGCCAATCCTGGTCGAGCATCAAGACAAGGTATCTGCGGCGACCGGCCTCGGATCAGGCTCTCGATCCGACGATCGGCTCTCCCAGCTTGCAGCCGCAGCCGTAGATCGAGCAAGCCCCGACGTATTCCCAGCAATCCCCGTGATGGGGAGTGCGGCAACTGGAGCAGATGACAACGGGTCCGCCGTCGATGACCTCCCCGCAGACCTTGCAGACCGGCGGCCCAAGATCCTCGGCGGCAATTCCGGGATCGTCCACGATCGCGATTCCCTGCCTCATGCGCCGGCTGACGCCGAGTTGCAGACCGTCATGGATCGCCAGTGACTCGTTGACCGCCTGGCCAAGAGCCTCGGTGCTCTGACCGAGATTGCGGTCAATCTGGACCAGGAGCCGTTCCGGGTTGATGGACACCAGCATTCCGCCGGCGTGCACCAGCCGCTGAAGGTTGCCGATGGCATGGCGGACCAGGGGGTTCAAGAAATCGCGCGCCATCTCGGCATCGTTGGCCTGGACGAGGAACGCGCGGTCAAACTCCTGGTCACCCGTCTTGACAGTTCGTGTTCCCTTGGGCGGCTGGGTTGGGGCAGGACGGGAAACCGGAGCAAGCTCGAGCCGGAACGGGATTCCCGACCGAAACCGCGCCACGACCCGAGTACGTGGGCTCGTTGGCTGACCGGGAATGGTCGGAGCCAGTCCCACGCGAACCGCCGTGCCGTGGTACTGAAAGCTGACCGTGGGAGAATCGCTCATTCCCCGGCTCTCGTAGCGGCCTCCATGTCGATGAGCAAGCTGGCGATAGGCACGGTATCGCGTGCCGGTCATCCAGGTGTTGAAGGACGCCAGCACCCGGATCAAGGCGTAGATGAAAACGACGATCAAACCCAGGACCACCAGTTCCATCGTCGGCCGCAACTTTCTTATTGCCTACAGTTGGTGTCCTCCTGCCGGCAAGCCGCCAGGCCGGAGCCTCTCTGCCTTCGCTTCAATATGCTCATACCGAGTTTACAGAAAGATGAGCCGAAAGCCCACGCCCTTCAGGGGTGGGATGAAGGCGGTCTCCATATTGATTCCAATCAACATGCTGGTAGACGATGCTGACTTCTGGTACGATCCAGTCGGTCGGCGCCTCATGAACGCCGATGTCGTCCCAAACCGGCTTGCCGGGGAGGGAGGCTTCGGTCTTAACCGTTCGCGGCAAACCCGAAGCACACAGCTCTTTGAAAACTTGGTGTTGGCCGTTGTGGGGAGAAGGTCCCCACGTAAAACATCAACCACACGAAAGTGCAAAGTATCCTGGCGCAAGCCAGGTAGTCCTGGGGACACCAGGCAAGTTGCTCGGGGGAGGGTAACCAATAAGGGCCTCCGGATCACCCGAGAATCCCACGTGCTTTAGCTGTGGGAGTGTCAAGTACTCCCTCGCTTGCCATGCAACCAGAGATCGTGAGGCGGAGAGTCAGCAGGCAGGCAGACAGTTCGGACCCGAGCGGGAGACGTCCTGCACGGCTAGTGCCGCGAAATAACCCTCGCGCGGCGACGCCTCCCAGAGCCACCATTCGCCGATCCGGGGCAGGGGCGCGGCGGGTGAGAACTTGTCGGTCAGCTCAGTGGTCCCGAACATGGTCTCGTAACTGGCCGCCAGCCCCGCCAGCCCCACTCCTTTGGCCTTGAGAATCGCTTCCTTGCGAGTCCAGCCCCGAAGAAATGCGGACGCACTGACCGGCTCCTCGAGCGCGGCGAACTGGGCCTGCTCGGCAGAAGTGAAATAGGACTCGACGATCCGCGCCGCTTCCGAAATCGTCCTCAGCCGCTCCAGGTCGACCCCGAGCTCCCTATCGAGGCTGACTGCGATCAGCGCCAGATCGTCCGAGTGAGTCACGTTGAAGCGAAGCAAGGGAGCATCGCCTGGCGGCCAGGGTCCGGCCAGTTCCGGCTTGCCTCCAGGACCGAACCGGAAAGCGACAGCCTGGGGCGAAGCGTTCGTCAACTGGCCCAGGATCAGACGCAATGATCCGCGGCAGACAGCGAAGCGCCGACCGTCGCGAGGCCGGACGAACCGAGACGC
>JBAUOX010000200.1:0-8100 GCA_049579985.1 Isosphaeraceae bacterium
AGAACGACCGCTATCACAGCCATCTGGGACAGATCGTTCCTCCATTCCAGGTGATTCGAGCTCTCGAGTTACCGGCCGGAGGCGAAGTGGCATGCGGCATCCGGATCGAGGCGGTCCGCGTGTTCGAGACCCCCGAGCGGAAGCCCGAGGACGAGGTGACGGTCGTCCACTACCGGACGGAGGGCCTTCACCTGGTCTTCCTCGGCGATTTGGGGCATCCGCTCACCGAGGCCGAGCTTGCCCCCCTGCGCGGCGCGGAGATCGTGCTGGTCCCCGCCGGAGGGCCGCCGACGATCGACTTTCCCGAGATCCCCGCCCTACTCGACGCCATCGGTCCCCGGCTCGTGCTGCCGATGCACTACAAGACCCCGAAGATCGACCTGAACATTCAGCCCGTGGAGCGGTTCCTCGATGTCCTGCCGGGAAATCCCATCATCCGGATCGGGTCGAGCACATTCGAGGTCACGACCGAGATGCTGCCGGAAAGACGCACCATCATCGTGCTCGATCACGCGCGGTGATCGCTCTGCCTTTGTCTGCATGCGAGCCCTTGGAACACTTAAGAATTGCTTACAATTCCCTGAGTGCCGCGATCACTTCCAGCCTGACGGCGCGAAGGGCGGGGAACATGCCGCCGAAAAGACCCATGGCCACGGTCATGATCATGGCCACGGCCGCAACCGTCCAGCCGAAGCGGAACGAGATCGAGATCGAGGCGAAGCTGCCGAAGTTGAAGGTCTCGATCGTCAAGAGATTGAGGGGCAACGTGGCCAGCAGGCCGAGGGCCCCGCCCAGGGCGCAGAGAAGGAAAGACTCGCCCAGGAACGAGATCAGGATATCTGACTGGGGGAACCCGAGGGCCCGCAGCGTGCCGATATCCCGAGTCCGCGAGCTGACCGCGGCGAACATGGTGTTGGCCGCGGCGAACATGGCGCCGAAGGTCAAGAGCACGGCGATCAGGGTGCCGGCGGCCTTCAGAAAGAGGCTCATTCGCGATTGATCCTCGAAGTAGGCCTTCTCCGATTTGGCCTCGAGCTTGAACTGGGTGTCATCGTTGATGGTCTTTTGCAGCTTCTCATAGTCGGGGAGGCTGGCCGCCCGGATCTGGACGCACGAGACCGAGCCATCACGCCCGGTGTTCTTCTCGACGTCCCTGAGATCGGCCCAGACCTCGCTCTCGGCAGCGCTGCCGCCTGCTGTGAAGATGCCGACGACGCGGTACTGCTCCTTGTCGCCGAAGTAGAGCAGTCCCCCGATCTGGCCTCCCTTGTAGCGCCGCGAGACGATCTTGCTGACAATGCACTCGCCCCGACCCTCGACGAAATCCCTTCCCGCCACGATCTTGAAATCGGGTCGGAGGTCGCGCGAGGCTGGTTGGACACCCCGGATGATCAGATTGTTGCGCGTCCCGTTGGCTCGCTCGCCGTTAGCGATGTTGAGCAGCTCCTTGGCCGCCAGCGGCGCCCCCGACGGGTCGCGCTGGATCCCCGGCAGCGTCAGAATCTGGTCGGCTTTGGAGGTTTCGAATCCCCCCGTGGTCTCGTTGGAGGAGCCCTTGCGGAGAACGATCAAGTCGAGCGGGTCGCCCGAGACCTTCAAACTGTACTCGAGGCCCTCGACCAGGCCGAAGAGGATGCAGGACGACGCGACCAGAAGGGCCGTTCCCAGGATGGTCATCAGCGTCGTCTTCCACCGGACTCTGAGGTTGCGGACGTTGTACTTGAGAGGGATCATGACTTTCTAAACCACCTTCCTCAGGCCATTGATCACGGAGGTGTTTGCCGCGAGGATCGCCGGGAAAAGGCCGCTGGCAAGGCCCACGAAGAGCGAGACGCACAGTCCGAGGATCGCGATGTTCCAGGAGACGTAGAAGAACGGCAAGAACCCTCCCGTGTAGGGGGCGATGTCGACATAATCGAAGAAGGCCTTGCTGCCGAGCGCGCCGATGGCTCCTCCGACTCCAGCGACCAGGACCGCTTCGGTCAGGACAAGGAACAGCACCAGCCCCTTGCTGAAGCCGATGGCTTTGAGCACGGCCACCTCGGTGGTCCGCTCGCGCATGGCCATCGCCATGGCATTTCCCGCGACAAAAAGGAGCGCAACGACGACGGCCAGACCGATCCCGTAGATGGCGCTTTTGAGATCGCCCAGCATGTCAGCGAACATCTTGGAGAAGGCTTCCTCGGTTTGCGTCCGGGTGGGAAAGTCGCTGTTGCGATAGAGATCGTCGATCTTCTTGCCCAGCGAGGGCATGATGTCGGCGGTCTTGCACTTGATGAAGATCGTGCCGGCGTTGCCCGACCTCTTGGCGCTGGCGGGAGCCAGCGACCCGCCCGAGGCCGAGCTCATCGTGACCCTCTTGAGGGCCTCGTCGAAGTAATCGAAGCGGAACAGGCACATCCGCTGATCGGCCCTGGCGGGGCCGCTGTAGATCCCCCGCACGGTCAGGTTCATGTCGACCGGGTAAAGATCCCCCTTCAGGGGCAAGGGATCGCCAAGCTTCAACTGGCGATCTCTGGCCAGTTTGCTGCCGATCACACAACCGTCCTTGTTCTCCTTGAAGGCTTCGAGCTGGTCAGGCGCGACGGTGAGCTCGTCCATGACGGTGAAAATGGTCTCGGCATCAACGGCGAACTGGGAAAACGGCATCACTTCATCGTGGTATTTCCCGCCGAACCAACTGAACGGGGTCGCCGCCACCACGCCGTCCATCCTGGAGACATCGCCCACGAAGGCGATCGGGACCATCCCCGCGAACCCATTGGCGTTCATCGTGACGATCCGGTCGTAGATCCGGGACTCCACGGCCACCTCGTTGTTGATGGCGAAGAACGCCAGCAGGATCATCATCAGGAACAAGCAGATTGCCGTCGAGGCGATCGTGAGGATCGACCGGACGGGATTTCGACGGGCGTTGCGAAAGATGTATCGGAAGTGCTTCATGGTTCGCTGGAGACCCGGGTTTGCGGAACGACTGCCTTTTCAAGATCGCTAGACCACTTTCCTCAGACCGTTGATCACGGAGGAATTGGCCGCCAGCAGCGCGGGGACGACGCCGCTGGCGAAGCCCACGAAGAGCGAGACCACCAGACCCAGGAGGGCAATCCTCCAGGGCACGTAGAACACTGGTAAGAAACCGGCGGAGTACTTGGCCACGTCGACGAAGTCGCAAAGCGCCTTGCAGCCGAGAGATCCAAGCGCGCCTCCCAGGCCCGCGACCAGGATGGCCTCGGTCAGGACCAGGAACAGCACCCTGCCCTTGCTGAAGCCGATCGCCTTGAGGATCGCCAGCTCCGACGTCCGTTCGCGCATCGCTATCGCCATGGCGTTGCCGGCGACGAAGAGGAGAGAGACCACCACCGCCGCGCCGATGCCGTAGATAGCGTTCTGGAGGTCACCCAGCATGTCCGCGAACATCTTGCCGAACGCTTCCTCGGTTTGCGTGCGGGTCGCAAACTCACTGTTGCGATAGAGATCGTCGATTTTCTTGCCCAGGGAGGGCATGACGTCGGCGTTCTTGCACTTGATGAAGATCATGCCGGCGTTGCCCGAGGTCCGGGAGCTGTCGGTGGCAAGCGAGCCGCCGGATGCGGAGCTCATGGTGGCCTTCTTCAAGGCCTCGTCCAGATACTCGTAGTGGAACAGGCACATCCGCAGGTTCCGATTCGAGGGGCCGTCGTAGATGGCCCGCACGGTCAGATCCATGTCGACGGGATAGACGTCACCCTTCAAGGGGAGCGGGTCGCCGATCTTCAGGCCCCGATCGCTGGCGAGCCTGCGTCCAATCGCCGCCCCGTCCTTGTTGGCCTTGAAGTCCGCAAGCTGGCTGTCGGGAACATGGAATTCGTCCAGGACCTTGAAGATGGAGTCGGCATCGACGGAGAACTGCGCGAAGGGCATCGTCTCGTCATGATACTTGCCGCCGAACCAGCCAAAGGGGGAAGTGGCGAGCACGCCTTCCATCCGGGAGACTTCCGGGACCCGGCCGATCGGCACCATGCCGGCGAAGCCGGTGGCATTCATGGTGATGATGCGGTTGAAGACCCGGTTCGCCTTCGTAGCGTCCTCACGCATGTCGAAGAACGCCAGCAGGATCATCATCAGAAACAGGGAGATGCCCGTCGAAGCGATGGTGAGCAGCGACCGGATGGGATTCCGCCGGGCGTTACGGAGGATGTAGGTGAAGTATTTCATGACGCCACCGAGACCCGGGTTTCCTGGATGACCTCATCCACGAGACGGCCCTTGTCGAGGTGCAGGACCCGGCTGGCCCGGGCCGCGGCCAGCGGATCGTGGGTGACCATGACAATCGTCTTCTGAAACTCGCGATTGAGCAGCTCGAGCAGGTCGAGGATCTCGCCAGCGGTGGTCCGGTCGAGGTCCCCGGTTGGCTCGTCGGCGACCAGCAAGTAGGGATCGGTGACGATTGCCCGGGCGATCGCGACCCGCTGCTCCTGGCCCCCGGAGAGCTGGCGAGGATAGTGGTGCTCGCGCGTCTCGAGGCCGACGATTCGCAGCGCCGTCATCACGTGCTCGCGTCGCTTGCGGCGCGAAAGGCTGGTCAGGAGAAGCGGCAGCTCAACGTTCTCGAACGCGGTCAATACCGGGATCAGGTTGTAGGTCTGAAAGATGAACCCGACATTGTTGGCGCGCCAGCGGGTGACCTCGGCCTCGGAGAGGTGGCCGAGAACCTGGCCGTGGACGGTGACCTCGCCCTTGGTCGACCGGTCAAGCCCCGCGACCAGGTTCAGGAGCGTGGTCTTGCCCGATCCCGACGGCCCCATCAGGGCAAGGTACTCTCCCTCCGCGACCTCCAGGTCGAGATCCGCCAGGACCGGGATCACGAACTCATCCCGGCGGTACTCTTTGTAGACGCTACGCAGTACGATCGACGACGTCTGGCGCATGAACGAATAACCTTTCGCTTCCATGACAGGAATGTCCCGGCGACACAGGGGTCATTCGGCGATCCTGACCTCTTCATTTTCTTTGAACGATTTCGGAGGATTCAAGACCACGGTCTCTCCGGACTCGAGGCCAGACTCGACGCGGGCCAGGTCCTCCTTGGTCGTGGCCACTTCGACGTGCCGCTTGTTGACCTGCGACTTCTTCCCCACGACCCAGACGTAATCGTGTCCGTTCTCCTGGAACACGGAGGACTTGGGCACGAAGAGATAGGCCTTGTCGGTCTCTGCCGCAGGACCGGTCTTGAAGGGCAGAAAGTGGACGGTGGCCGCCAGCTCGGGAAAAAGCTTGTCGTCGGGATCGACGATCTCCACCTTGACCTTGACGGTGCCGCGCGTGCGGTCGCCCATCGGGATGATCTGCCGCAGCCTGCCCTGGTAACGCTTGTTGGGATTGGCGCTCACGGAGACCTCCGCGGGCTGACCCAGATCGATCCGTGACATCATGTTCTCCGAGATGTCGGTCTCGACGTCCATGTGATTCAAGTCGGCAAGGGTGACCACCGCCGACCGCCCCAGCGACGAGCTCATGGCCATGGGAGAGATGATCTCACCCACCTCTCCCTGCTTCTCCACGACGGTGCCGTCAAACGGCGCGAGGATGTGCATCTGATACTTGCGGGTATACTCCATCTCGTCGATGTTGGCCTTCGTCATCTTGAGCGAAGCCTCGAGCGCCGCGACCCGCGCGACGGCCATCTTGCGGAGGGACGAAGCCTTTTCGTAGTCTTCCTGCGGCACCATCTTCTTGGCCACGAGGCGTTCAGCCCGATTCGCTTCGCGGTCTTTCTCCCAGAGGTCGGCCTTTGACTCGTCCAGGTCGGCCTTTGTCTTCTCCATGCCGGCCTTCCTCTGCTCGATCATGGCCAGCAGGTCGTGGTGCTCGATCACGGCCAGGATGTCTCCTGCCTTGACCTGATCGTGCTCCCGCACGCGCATCTCTTCGACCCGCCCCGCGACCTTGGTGCCGATCATCGCCTGCTTCTGCGATTTCAGGTAACCCTTGGCACTGAGCAGCTTCTCGGCTTCACCGGTGGTCATCCTCTGGACCAGGCCAACGGTGACCTCGGGTTTGGATCGAACCCTGTCGTACTCGCGATAGCCGACGTAACCCGCTCCGCCAATAATGCTCAGCGGGATGAGCCAGAGCATCCATGAAAGCAGACGGAGGCCGCCCCCCCTGCGGCGGTACTCGATAACACCATCGCCTTTCCGCGCGGGACGGATGAATTCCGACCGTTCGATTTTGAGCGAGGCGAGTTCTTCGCGGAGTGTGCTCGCCATGACGATCCTCGAATCCTTCCCGTACGCAGGGACCCGAATCCTACCGGCCGAAAGAGCGCGACGATCGTTATACAGTCTAACAAGAATGATAAAAAGGTTCGAGACGAGATCAGGGCAAGAGCTCCAGGTATCTCTCGGAAATGCCCATTTTCTTCAACCTGTTCGTGTTATGGCAGCTTCTGATAAATCGTCAACGTCTCTTCGCAAGTATTCGCGAAAATCGGGCCTCGAACTTCCGATGACTGGGGCCCGCACCAGGACTGCGGGAACGGATCTTGGCGAGGGCAGTATTCCCGATCGGCAGGAGCCATGCGCCGGCTGCCTGAGATGCAGGATGCCGTGGTCGCGGTTCAGGGCATTGCTGCGGGAATGACGGTGCCCCCGCCATCGGGGCCGTATCCTGTCTCGACCATCAACGTGAAGGTCTTGCTCCGCTCGTTCAGCGCGTGGAACTTGCCGTTGACCACGGTAACCTTGCCTGCATGCTTGATCCGGACTTTCCAGTGCGTCGGTTTGGGAACGCCTCCGAAACCGCCCCAGTAGACGATGAACCATTGATAGACGCCCGACGGCCCTGGCCCCTTGACTTTCTTGGACCCGACGCCGTCCGACTCGACCAGCCAGTAGATGTTCTCCGGGCCAAACCCCTTGGTGTTATCGACGTCGAGCTCGCCGCCTTGCTTGCCCTTGGGTTCCTCCCAGTAAATCTCCTTTCCGCCCGGCTCGATGACGTGCAGGTCAAGGTCCGCATCCGTGTCCCAGATCAGGGTGAACTGGGGGTCGCCGATCTTGACCGCGACTCCACGGACGAGCTCGCCTCCCTCGCCAAAGCGGGCCAGGCCAAAGCCATCGCCTTCACCGGCCCCCGGATTGTCGTTGGCGAGCCCACCGCCGGCGCTTGGCTTGCCGCCCCGAACCAGGGTCACGGCGGCTGGCTCCAGCGGCGGCGCGATCAGCTCCAGGAGGGGCTCGTCGGGCGCTGGAAGCAAGTTGTCCGGCGCATCCGGCATGGCCAGCGGCGTGTTCATCCCCCCGGTCAGGGTCAGCCCTTCCGGAACGCCCTTGGGAGACCCGGCGAGCCTGCTGTCAAAGTGGATCGACCGCCGCAAGGGGGGCGCGAAATACCAGAGAGCCAGTGTCAGGAGCAAGAGGCCGTGCAGGGTCATTGACCCCGCCCAGCTCCGCAGAGTCGTGGGACTCCAGAGCTCTGCCCAGAAAAACGCAGCCCAGTCCTCCGGATCCTGGATCAAGGCCGGCGGGGCCTGATGCGACGGAACGGACGTGGAACGACCCGGCGGTCCGGCGACGGGTACCGTGGACTTGCTCGAGGCGTTCGCCGCTTGCCGTTCTGACGCGCGAACCGACATGCTTGACCTCGATCTCGGTCGGCGGGTTCGGTTGGAAAGCCGGAGTCGAGTATCTTGAAGTCGCTCTTTGGGGTCAGACCGATTTAAGTCGCTCTTTGGGGTCTCGCTCTTTGGGGTCAGACCGATTTAGAATTTTCTCCGCTCAGGCCAACTCGCTCTTTGGGGTCAGGCCGATTTAGAATTTTCTCCGCTCAGGCCAAGGGCGCGTTCCAGTGCCATGAGATCTCGCCTCGCGTTCGATTCGCTCTGGAGCAGAGCGGCGAATCGCGCCGACAGGTCAGGGACGCTCTCGGGGCGGGAGAGGCCAAGGATCGGCACGAGCTCGGCGCGGGTGGCCTCGGTATGGTGCTTCGCCAGGTAGGCGAGGGCAGCGCGGGCCGGCGAGCGGGAGCCACGCGCGGCGAGTTGGCCCCGGTCGACCCCGTACCGGCTGCAGACCGCCTCGATCAACCGGGCGAGAGACAATTCGGTGTCAAGAGACAATT
>JBAUOX010000201.1:0-9999 GCA_049579985.1 Isosphaeraceae bacterium
CCCGGAGGGTGGGGAGCCCCCCGCCCGTGCTGGGTTGCGGCCCTTTCAGGTCCTGTCCAGGAGCCGGGGGCACGAGACTGAGACGTGGCCTGCGAACACGCCCCGAAGGGGCAGGACAGGTCAGTACAGGGCAACGCCCTGTCCGGCTTGGCGGTCGCCTGATGGGATTCCTCGATGTATTCAACTGGCGGGATGTTGCCTCAGTCTCTTGCCTCGACGTTGCGTCCGATCTGACTTGGCGTTAGGATTGCGAAACGAGGTCATGCGAGGAGGACATTCCAGGATCGCGCCGCCTCCCTGTTCATGGGTGAGGTCCGGCTTTCTTTGGATTCGTCCGGGATACGTGAGGAATCAGGAGGCCAGACATGGCCGAAGAACAGGTGTTTCGCTATCGTCCCAGGTGCTCGCATCCGAGTTGCAACCACCTGGCGTTGTTCAAGGTCGGTGCGGTCTGGAGCGATGGTACGAGCCGGGAGCTGAAGAACTATGGGCTGACGTGCGAAACGCACCGACAGTCTCAGCTCGAGAGGGCTCGCCACAACCGAGATGGATTAAGGCCGGCCGAGGGCGAAACCGTCGGTCCCGTTGCCCTGTTCGTGCTGGAACCCGGCCGCCGGGATACCGAGCTGGCCCCGACGATGGACTCCGGCAGCGGCGGCAAGGCCGAGCTCTGATCGGGCTGCTCGGCTCCTTGACCGCGCGTTCTCTGAAGCCATCGGAACCGGCCGATTGTCGAACCAAGCTCGAGCAAGGGACATGCACGCCATGACAGGGGATGGAACCCAGGTCGGAGTGAGACCCCGGGTCGCGGGGGCGCCCGGGGAGGATTGCCGCGGCAACCGCTCGCCAGTCACGGCGGCAGGCTGGCGCAGCATGGTCCTTATCCTGGCCGTGCTGTGCTGCGTGTCAACGGCCGCCCCGCAACTGGGGCGAACGGCCTCGGTCCCGGCGGGAAACGACGACCTTCTCGGTAAGGCCGAGATTCCCGCGGCCTGGCGCACACAGTTCTGGGCAAGTCCAAGCGGACGCGCGCTCCTGCGACTCGACCCCAAGCAAGTGGCTGACATGGTACCGGTCCAGTCCGGCCTCCGCTTCTGCCGCTGTCCCGCCTGCGGCGCAGAGGAACGCGACGAACCCCTGCTCTGGTCGCTCGAGCAGCCCAAGGCTCTCAAATGTCGCCGCTGCGGCGTGATCGTGCCCAGTGACAAGTATCCGGCCAAGGCGAACGGCAAGGAGGTTCCCGAGGAGACGGTCGAGGTTCTTCCTGGGGTCATCCACCATTATCCTTATCACGCCGTGGAAGAGGGCAAGGCGCGCTATCCCGACGAGCGGCTCTTTCTCCAGGCCAGGATCGATTACGAGACGAGGAAATACCTGGCCAAGGCCGCGCTCTACGCCGCGGCCGAATCGCGTGCCAGGCCGCCGGCGGCGCGCGATCCCAGGCTGGCGGCTCTGGCCTGCGCCATCGTCCTCAGGTTCGCGCAGGTCTACCCCGCATACGCCACCCATTTCGACCAGCCGGGCTGTCCCAAGTACATTCAACCGGCGCGGCTACAGCCGCCATACCGGCGGGCTTATCAGACCGGGAAGTGGGAGTGGACCGGCAGTCTCGAGGTGCCGATCAACCTCGTGATGGCCTACGCCTTGATCCGGGATGACCCGGCGTGGGCCGAGGCCGGCAAGCTGCTCGATGATCCCGCGCCGAGGATGACGGTCGAGCGCGACCTGTTCCGCGCCGCGGCCGAATTCGCGCGCGTGCAGCCCGAGGAGTTCTCGGAGGACGCACTGCACGTCTATCGCGGTATGGTCGCAGTCGGACGACTGGTCAACGACCCGGCGCTGATCGCTGAGGCCCGATCACGGCTCGACGGGTTCCTGCGTCGCGGCTTCTATCACGACGGGTTCTGGCGGCAGGCGGAGGTACAGGCTCACCGGAGAGTTCTGGACTTGCTCGATGGCTGGGTGGGCATCATGCCTGCCGGTGAGCCGGACGCGTCTCGGTCGATGCCGGCAAACTCTTCCGCGACGTTGCCGCACCCCAGTCGAGCCGGGTCCGTCGCGGCCGGCATTCCCCTGATCGGTCTGGCCCGGGCGGCAAGCGCCACGATGGGGCCGCGAGTTGCGAATGACCAGATCCAGCGGGCCACCTGGTCCGGAGTTGCCGCTCCGGTGGTCAACCGCCGTCCCGTACTGCTGGGGGGCGCGGGCCTGGCTCGCCTGGCGGTCGGCCGGTCGGCAACCGCCCTGGATCTCGAGGTTCGCGGCCTGGACAGCTACAGCGGGCCTCACTTCCAGCGCCTGGCGATGCGGCTCTCGGCGGCCGGGGTGCCGATCCTCGACGACCTGGACGAGTGCGGCGCGACGGCGACCGGGTGGGAGCTTGCGACGGCCAGCCACAACACGGTCGTGGTTGATGGCCTGAACCAGCGGGAGACGCCGCTCCTGGCCGGCAAGCCGGCCGCGGGGAGCGATTTTCTCTTCTTCGCCGCCGATCCCGACTTCCAGGTGGTCAGCGCTGACGACCGGCGGGCCTATCCTCAGTCCGCCTCGCGCTATCGTCAAACCTTGGTCGTCACGGCCAGCAATCGTAGTTGCTACGCTGTCTCGGTGTTCGAGGTCGAGGGCGGGTTACAGCACGACCAGTTCTTTCATGCCGCCCCGGGGCGAAACGACCGCTGGGCGTTGACCGTTCCCGCGTATCGGCCGCCGCCGAGCCTGCTCCCCTCGTCGATCACCTTCCTGCCCTCGGCGCGGCCCGAGCAGGGTCGATGGTTCGTGCAGTCTTACGGTGAGTTCCGTCTCGAAACGCAGGCCGGCTTGACCGGACCGAGCCTGGTTGTCCTGGCGGGTTCCGGGCTTCCGGCCGGGACTGTGGCGCCACCGGGCACTTCGAAGGTGCAGGGAACAGACCTGCCTCCGAGTGTCCGCCTGCACCTGCTGGGCGATACCCCGATGGCCGTCTTCACGGCCGTCAGCCCCGATCCGACCAGGGCCGACAAGAAGAACCGGCTCGCCGGAGAGGAGCCCTGGCGCGCCAGCTTGATCTTGCGGCGGCGTACCGCGCAGGGCCAGTCTCTAAGTTCCAGGTTCGTGACCGTGTTCGAGCCGGTCGGCAAGGCGTTTCAGCCTCTGCGGCGGGTCGGCCGGGTGTCCGCGTCGCCCGAGGTCGTGGTCCTGCGGGTCGAAACGATCGATGGCCTGGAATATGTCTTGGTGAATCTGAAACCGGGAACAACCCGGCGGGTCCAGTTGCCGGGCGGGCGTTTTGTCTCTTTTGACGGTCTGGCGCTGCGGGTTCGCGAACACGGCCTGGTGCTGGCGGGTGGGACGTTCGCCGAGGGCTCGGGCCGCCTGGTTTCGCAGGCGAGCCTCGCCGGTACGCTGACCGCAAGCGTACGGCAAAGCAACGAGCGTGGACTGGGTTGGTTTCTCACGCCGGACCGACTGGCCGACGATCCCGCGGTCGCCGGGCGGACCCTGATCGTTCAGCACGGAGACGGTAGTAGCCGCTCGTGGACCCTCGATTCTCTCGAATCGACCCCCGAAGGGACCCGGCTTCACGTCCGGGAAGAACCGGGTTTCTCGATCGATCCACATGACCGCTCGGCCCGTTACTACCAGTTCCCGCAGGTCACCGTGCCCGGTCCGCACCGGTTCCATCTGGCCCAGATTGCTCGCTGAAAAGGGAGAGTTCTCGCTGATCTCCACCGGGTAGCGCAGGCCATGACCTGTGACCCACGGTCGTGAGACCGTGGTTCGGACGGGCCGACCCCGCAAGCCGGGCGGGGGGAACCTTATAGCCCAGGGTGAACCCGAAGTTCGCGAGAGTCGCGGGCTCACCGCGATGACGGTGGCTCGGAGGGCAGACCGGCCAGCTTGTCCTGGAGACTCCCGACCCTCATTGGCGCGGTTATGTTCCGGGGGTCGAGACTTAACGCGGTGCGGGCCTCGCCCAGTGCCTTCCGAAGCGCCTCTTCGATCGCGGTGTAATCCTCGACTTTCCAGGCGTTTTTCGATTCCTGCTCGAAGGCTTCGGACAGTAGCAGGTGGAATGCCGCCTCGTCGGGATCTCTTCGTGCCAGTCTCTTCGCGAAGGCGGAGAGACACGCGGCGGTCCGGCGGGCATCGTCGAGGAGGCCAGCCTTTCGCTGCTCCGAGTCCCGACTGGCGGCGATGTTAGCCACCTTGAGGGCCACGGCGGAAGCAAGGAATGGTCAACGCCTAGCGCCTCGCATCTTGATTCCAGCGCCCGGATGACCAAATCAGCGTGGGCGTCCGGGTCGAGTCGGCCCTTGGGTTCGCCGGTGGGGTTCGGGCCGGACGCATACGGCTTGACGTCGCTGGCAATCCAGTCCCCCACTCTCGCTTCGAACCACTCCGGGAGGCGTCGATTGGCCGGGAATCTCTGGATCGCGGCGCGGAGTGTCGCGATCGCGCTGTCATCGGCCGCCAGCTCCGCCCGGGTCAATGCCGCAAGGAGCCCGATCGCGGGGTCGCCCCCACCGGAGTCGCTCAGGTGCTCAAGCATGCGAATGTGCGTCTCCAGAAGCTTCCGCCGCTGTTCTTCCAGGCCGCGGCGACCGAGCAGTGCGGCGATCGTTTGTCGCGCTCTGTCGATCATGACGATGGCCTCCAAGCGTCGCGGGTCTTGCACCAAGCTTTTCAGCGCCTCCTCAGCGCGCTGGACCCAGACGAGCGTCGCGTCGAAGTGCTCCTGTTCGAGGTCGCCCGACCCGAGTTCCAATAAAGTGCGAGCATACGCCTCGTCGACATCCGGGTCGGCGGCGGCTCTCCTTCGCCCCTCCAACAACTCCAGGATGTCCATAGAGCAACGCGCGTGAGTCGGAGTACTTACCCCGACGCCGGAAGTCCTCCGCCAATTCACGTTCGAGGTCGCAGATCGCGACGAGGTTCGATGCGGCGAAGCCTCGATCCTGGCGTAACTTCGCCGTGAGATCGCGTACGACGCGGGAAGACTTCTCGAGACGTTCGGACGCGAGCATTTGCCGTGCATCCACGGTCGTCGCCAGCAGATCGACGAGATCGCGAACCGCTCCGGACGTGGCTTTGTCGCTCTCGATGGCAGGGGCGAGAGCATTCTCGGCCCGCACACCCTCGGCCTCGGAATGGCGCCAGAGCGTGATCAAGCCCACGAGGCTCGACGCCACGGTGAGCGCGAGGACGGCCAGGAGCGACGCGAACGCCGGCCGGCGGCGGCACCAGCGACCGGCGTGTTCGAGCTTCGAGACGGGACGCGCCCGGATCGGGAACCCATCGAGCCAGCGCTGGAGGTCGTCCGCAAGCGCGCCGGCCGAGACGAATCGCCGCTGTGGGTCCTTCCGCAGGCAAGTCAGGGCGATCGTCTCCAGGTCGTGCGGCAGGCCGGGGACCAACGTCCTCGGCGGGGCGGGCTCGCGAGTGCGCACCAGGTCGAGCGTCTCGATCACCGACGCGGCCTGGAACGGAGGACGCCCGGTCAAGAGGCTGTACAGGGTTGCCCCGAGGGCAAAGACGTCGGATCGCGGACCAATCCCGGCGCGGTCGCCGGCAATCTGTTCCGGGGCCATGAACGAGGGGGTATCCCCCACTCCGATCGGACCGGTTGCCGTCGCGCCCGGGTCGTCGCCCGCCCGGGCGATGCCGAAGTCGGCGAGCATCGGCGTGACCTGATCCCAGGGACCGTCGGGCAGACCGTCGAGCAAGATGTTCGAGGGCTTGATATCGAGATGCAACATCCCGGCGCGGTGGATCTGGTCGACGGCCTGCGCTACCGCCGCCATCAACTCGACCGCGACACGCGCCGGTAAAGGGCCGGTGACGCGTTCCGCCAGGCTTCCCCCCGTGATCAGATCGAGGACGAGGTAGAGACAGCCGTCTTGTTCACCCGCCTCGTGGAGCTGGACGACGTTGGGATGGCGGACTCGCCCGATCGCCCGCGCCTCGCGAAGCCAGCGCCTGCGATCCTCCGCACTGATCCCGATGCTCGCGCTGACGACCTTGATGGCCACGCGGCGGGCCAGTTGCGGCTGCCACGCCTGATAGACGACCCCCATTCCACCTCGCCCAAGCTCGCGCTCGATCACGAAACCGGGGATCGTGGGGTGGTGCTCCGGCTCCGCCAGTCGTGCGGGGCCGCGTCCCAAGGTGATGGACGCATCAACGGCCAACCGTTCCAGAACATTCTGACAAGTTGTACATATCTGGACATGAGATTCCATCGCCGCGAACCGCTCGACGAATCGCATGCGAGCCGGCTGAGCGTCTCGGGTGTGGGACATGGGGACATGGGGAAACCTCGGGGCCGTCTGAAGGTTCAATCAATCTCCGGTCCGTCGGACTTCTGGCTCAAGCACCCGCGGTTCGGCCAGGAGCCGTTGCCCTTCTTCGCGAAGCATCCGGCCCACCCGCTTCTCGGCGGCGAAGGCGGCGTAGCAGGAGATGCCGGCGGCTGCCGAAGTCTCGCGGACGGACTGCCCCTCGATGGCGATGATCCAGAAGACCTGCCACGTCCGTTCGCTTACACGTCGCCGCACGGCGTCCTGGACTTCCTCGGCCTGGCGGAGCAAGACAGGGCGTTCCGACGCCGCGCTTTCGTCGACCTCGATAGCAGCGGAGGCGTCCTCCAAGAGCGACCCGGCCGGCTGGTCGTCGAGCGACTCCACTGCATTGGCCTTCTTCTTTCGCAGCAGATCGATCGCCCGCGATTGGCACAACCGGCGGAGCCAACCGCGAAACGTCTTCCCGGGGTCGTAGCGGTAGGTGCGCATTCGCCGCGCCAGGTCGATCCAGACCCGCTGGCAAAGCTCTTCAGTGGACTCGGCGTCGAGCCGGTATCGACGGGAAGAGAACCGGATCACCGGATCATAACGCGTGACGAAATCGACCCAGGCTTCGTGATCGCGCCAGTCGCCGAGGCGGTTCAGAAGCGTCGGATTGGTCGTGCCCGCATTATAACGGACCATCGGGGTAACCTCCGGTCGAAAGGGTCGATCCGAACACGATCGCCACGAGCCGTCTTAATACCCTTCGTACTGCTTTATGGGGAGCCTTAACTTACTGAGCGATGCAGATCCGCGGGCGACCTGTTCATCGGCGACGGTGTCAACAACGTCGTCCGCGAGGTGGTCAAGGCGACCGGCGACATCATCACCGTCGCCGGTAACGGCATCGACGGTTACCGCGGCGACAACGGACCCGCGACCGCCGCCGAGCTGGACGAACCCCTCCGCGTCGTTGTCGATTCCGCGGGCGACCTGTTCATCGCCGACGATGGCAACAACGTGGTCCGCGAGGTCACGACGGCGGTGACCGTGACCATCGGCCCAGCCGTGGCAAGCCAGGTTGCGATCACCAGCCCCGCACTGAGCCTGATCGCCGGGAGCCCGGGGCAGGTGACAGTGCAGCTCGAGGACATTAACGGCAACCCGTCGACCTCGAGCAGCGCGCAGACGATCAGTCTGAGCACGACCAGCACCGCCGGCGCTTTCTATGCGACCCAGGTCAGCACCACCCCGATCACCAGCGTTGTCATTCCCGCCGGCGACAGCAGTGCCAACTTTTATTACAGCGACACCAAGGCCGGGCTCCCGACTGTAAAGGCCTCGGACAGCGCCCTCAGCTCCGCGCCCACCCAGGTGGAAACGGTCAACCCGGCAACGGCGGAGAGCTTCAAGGTCACCACCAGCTTCGCGAATCCGGACGCGGCCGGAACGGCGGGAACGGTCACCGTCACGGCGAAGGACCACTACGGCAACACCGTGGGCAGCGGCCCGAGCCAGTATGAGGGCACGGTGGACCTAAGCAGCACCGACAGCCAGGCGGCGGGCCTGCCGGCCAGCTACACCTTCACCACCGTCGACGCCGGATCGCACACGTTCAACAATGTGATCCTGAAGACGGCGGGGAGCCAGACGATCACCGCGACCGACTCGGTCACCAGCACGATCACCGGCAGCGCCGCGGTCAACGTGACGACGCTCGTCGTGAAGGCGACGCCGACGATCGCCTGGCCCGCCCCGGCCGCCATCACCTACGGGACCGCCCTCAGCGGCACCCAGCTCGACGCGACGGCCTCCTCCAACGGGAAGGCCGTTCCGGGCACCTTCACCTACGGGCCGGCTTTGGGTAGCGTACTGAACGCCGGGCTGAACCAATCCTTGACGGTTCGCTTCACCCCCAGCGACTCGACCGACTACAAGTCCACCACCGCCATGACCAAGCTCAACGTCCTTGCCGCGCCTCTGACCGTGGCGGTCAACCCCGCGACCAAGTTCTATGGCCAGGCGAACCCGACCTTCACGGTCAGCTACAGCGGGTTCGTGCGCGGACAGGGGCCAAGCGCCCTGGCCGGCGCTCTGGCGTTCGGCACGACCGCCGTGCCCAGCAGCAACGTCGGCAACTACGCGGTGCAGGCCAGCGGCCTCTCTTCTCAGAACTACGCGATTTCCTACGAACCGGGCACACTCAGCGTCGACCCCGCGGTCCTGACCTTCACGGCGGTCAACAAGGTGAGTAAGTTCGAGGCTCCCAACCCACGCTTCACGTTCACCGAGTCGGGCTTTGTCCTCGGCCAATCCGCGAAGAAGGTCCTCACAGGCACACCGGTCCTGTCCACGACCGCCACCGAGAACAGCCCGGTCGGGCAGTACAAGATCGTGGTCAAGCAAGGAACGCTCCATCTGCTCAACAAGAACTACACCTTCAAGTTCGTCAACGGCCTCCTGCAGGTGATCGGATAAGGGTCCAAGTAGTTTGTCTTCAGGTTCCACGCTCCCTTACGGACTCGGCAGGCGGCTATTTGCCGATGGACCTCGTGTCTCGAGTTCCCGCCGGAATCTTATGCGGACCGATCCGATCAGTCCGCAGAGTTCCCGCCGTCGCCTCAACGCCGTGGTCGCGCCCCAAAGAGGCCGTCTCGGAGTGCGCGTTCCGCCACGAAAGACGCATCGCGTCAACGCATTACTCTGGCTCCATATCCGCGAAAAGCCCATGAATCCAAGAGAATTCGGAAAGCTCCAAATGTGTCGGGAACCGTCTCATGATCGGCCTGGATATGACGCTTCGTCCCCGCAAACGGCCCAAGCAGGAACGTAATCGGTTCCTGACGCATTTTCTGCGCCGAGTCGCGGAGTTCGGTGCCCTGGAAGAGGCACGAGAGATAAAAATCAACGACCCGACACAGGGCTAAAAGCACCGCCGGCACTGGGAGGATCGGCCATGGCAGCGCGACCCACCAGACGGCAAGTTTTTGGGGTAAACTGAACCGCGCCAGCCTGCCACGACCGCAGGTCCGGGCCGGGGCACTTAACCTCGGAGATGATTCAGAAAGATATGAAGATCTTATAACCACGGAGAGCACAGAGATCACGGAGAGGAGAATACGGAGAAGAGAAACAGGACCGAGCAGAAGGAGATCGACGTCCGCCAGTTGACCCAGGGGATCAAGTGCTCTTGGATCTGAATGGATTGCCTGTGACGGACCTACCTGGAATTCTCTCCGTGATCTCAGTGTTCTCTGTGGTTAAAGGCGTTTGTATTTCGGATGCGATTCAATGCCCCACACTACGCTTTCCGGCGGTTTCTTAGCCCTGTGTCGGGTCGTTGATAAAAATGGTGTCCCCGGAACTTCCAACCCCAATGTTCACTCGCGGCCCCGGATCTCCAGCCGGACGTCGATCCCGGCGAGACCGGTCGTGTCGCCGTCGAAGATGAGGCCGTCGGCGGGGAGCCAGTAACCCTCGCCCGGTCTCAAGATGACCCGTACGATTGGATGCGAGGGGAAGCGGCCCAAGAATCGCCGCGCGAGGTTGCGCGGGGTTGCCGGGGAGGCCTCGGGAGGTTCCGTGGCGGCGAGCCGTTCCCTGATCGAGGCCGGCCCGAGGTTCAGGATGACCAGCCCGGTCGGTTCGTCGCCCAGGTTGATCCCGCCGAGCGGGCGCGGGCCGGAATCGGGGCGGTCGAGATCGAGGCCGGCCAGCCGCGCATCTCCCGCGGCGGCGT
>JBAUOX010000202.1:0-9124 GCA_049579985.1 Isosphaeraceae bacterium
GACTGCGCCTTCCGCCACGGATCACGCACTCAGGCTCCCAACCCGTGAAACGGATCGGAGAGGCGATCTCCCTTGTTTTCTCGGGCGAGAGCCTCTTCCGCGCCCCAAACGGTGCGGGTAGCCTGGCGGTTGGAAAGCGCAGTGGCTGCGTGTTCCAACCCCAAGGACGCACGATTTCGAGGGTGAGAGATGCCGTATCAATACGTAAGAGAACCGCTCACCGCCGACGAGTCTGATCGTCTGTCCAAGGCCTGTGAGACGCCCATCGAACGGCTCGTCGTCTGGACTCTGCTCGACACCGGGCTCCGCGTCGGCGAGCTTTGCGACCTCACCCGGAAGAACGTCCTCTGGCAGCAGCGCCAGCTCCGGTTCAAGGGCAAGGGCGGCCCTAACGGTAAGAAGACCAAGGTCCGCGTGGTGCCGATGTCGAACCGCGTGCGGGCACTCCTGGCACCACTTCGCGCTGGAGAAGGCGTTCCCTGTCAAGACGCGGCGCGCCCAGGACATCGTCAAGGCGGTGGCCAACCGAGCGGGGATCACCAAGGAAGTGAGCCCGCAGGTGCTGCGGCACACATTCGCCAAGATGGCCTTGCAGAAGGGGATCAGCCTGCCGACGGTGCAGAAGATCCTGGGCCACGACAGCCTCCAGACGACGGCCATCTACCTTAACTTCACTGACGTTCACATCCAGGACGAGTTCGAGCGGAAATGGTGAGAACGGCCCATCCGCGGGCTGTCCAGCAAACTGGACGGCTGAGGACTCGATTTATTGGTGCCGGGGCTTTTTTCTGCGCACGTTGGGGAGCACGTGGAGCGGAATGTCTCCCTCGCGACATCCGCCGACGCTCGTCTCAGGCGACCAGTCGGTTTGACGGCATTACGGTGCACCGTGGTCTTTGCGTTCGAACCGGGTCCGGCATCATGGAAGCATGCCCCCGCCCACGAGAGCTGTCGGCGCCAAGAACCACTCGGGCGAAATCGGCCAGCCGCGTTTACTCTGTGCTACAAAGTAAATGGCCCCTCCGCGTTCCCTCCGCGCTTTGAGCCAGTGGACCCGAGGGAAAGAATTGACAATGATTGAGAATGGTCAGAACAAGGCTGGCTTCTCGGGTGTTTGTCGTTGTCAAATAACTACTTATGACAAAGAATCAGAAGTCCCACGGGGGCATTGATCGCTGCCGAAACTTCAAGAATCTCAACATTTCCAGACAGCGCGCCCGTCCAGTACCGGTGAAAGTGGATCCTCTACAAGCTGACGTTGGTACCGCAAAGTGGGTGGCCCCATCCAGTCTTTCCGCTCCGCCGTCTGCCGGACCGCAGGTTTCCCGCCGGGGTCCGGGTTGGAGACCCGTCCTTCGGTCGGCGAGGTGGCAAGGTCAGGAGACCTTGCCACAACTTGGTCCGTGATTGCAAAAACTCCGGGGAATTATTCCCGGCCTGATCCTTAGCGTTGTTTTCTGCTCCGTTGCTACTGGAACCCCAGCGTGCGGCCGAGGCGACGAGGAAGGAAAGAAACTGGTCCTGCACTGCCTGCGACGTATTGCTTTTCTTCCCAGGCCGAAGGCAAACTCCGGGGTGCCACTGTGAGATTCGGGTCCGGCTCATCCCTCGGGAGGACGGCTTGACCCCGTACTTCGACAGAGCGCACGATGACTGTAGGGGAGAAGGCGATGTCGATTCATCTGAGCGACGAGGACCGCGCGAATTTGGAACGGCTCGAGGAACGCCGGATGAAATCGACGCGCCGCCAAAAGGCGATCGCCTTGCTCCGCTTGGCTGAGGGCCTGACGACGAGACAAGCGGCAATGCACGCCGGGATCTCGAAGGAGGAGGTCGAGGCGCTGGCCGTCGAGTTCGCCGAGAGCGGCCTAGCCGGGATCGGTCTGGTTGGGAAGTCGAAGACCCTGGTACAACTCGTCCGACCCGGCGTCGGAGCTCAGAGATATCACCTGGAGAACGGGGCGACGCTTGGGGACCTCCTGCGCCGGTCCAAAGCCACGATCACAGGCAAGGCCGCTTACATCGACGGGGTCTTGGCCGAAGAATCGACGCCACTGCGCGACGGTGCGATTGTGATAGTCGTCCCGCAACCCAGGAATGCCGCGGTCGACGAACCTTGGCGCACGACCATCCACTCGTTCCAGGACGAGTCGCTCTTCAAGCAGTACTTGGAGACCCTGAAGGCCCACCGTCAGGATCTTGGCGCTGATGAGGAACCTGAGCGGTGAACCTTCTGGACACGGACGTCTTAAGCCACCTCCAGAAGAACGACCCTGTCGGGGCCGTGATCGTTACGCGATTGACCGCTTTCCCGGACCAGGATTTCCGGATCACGACGGTCAATGCCTACGAGATGCTGGCCGGGGCCATCGACGTGATCCAAAAAAGAAAGAAGGGACACAAGGATCCGATCCCAGGCTTCCGACTGTTCCAGGAGCTGTACGATTACCTTGTGGGCTGGCGGGGGCGGGTCCTGTCGTATGACGAAGCGGCCGACCGAGTTTATCGAGGGCTCCCTCCTCGGCTTCGCCAAGAGCTTGGAAACGACGCGCGAATTGGTGCGATTGCGATGGCGCACGACGCAACAGTCTGGACGTGTAACGTGAAGCACTTTAAGCGGATTCCCGGGCTCATAGTCTACGCGGCCGAGACCGGGAAGCGAGCCTCTTGAGGGACATCGAACTGACAAGTCCCAGAAAACCTCAGCGCATTATCGTCGTCACACATGTGCAAGTTGGGCACACCAGTGAGTGAGCACCACCGTTCAACGAAAATCGAGTGCACGGGAGAGCGTAAGACGACGCCCCAGAAGATAGGTTCCCTCAGACGGAAACCCTGATGGCGTCTCTCCTCAGCGGTCCCTATGCCGTCTGTCAGGCTTTCGTCCGCAGCAGCGAGCGGACGATCTCGGCGACTTCTGGCGGCTTCAGCGGATCCTCGCCCAGTGGGACATAGGCTCGCTTGGGGTCGACGATCCGGACCTTGCCCGGATGCCGGCGGGCGAGCGTCTCGATCTGCTTGGAATCACGGTAGGTCAAGACGACATACTCGGCCTCGACGTGGATCCGCTCCAGCTTCCAGTTGCCCGCGAGGATCCGCAGCTCGGCCTCCAAGAGCAGGTTCTCGCTGGGTCTTGGCAGCAGGCCGAACCGGTCGTTCAGCTCCTGGCGAAAGTCGGCAAGATGGTCAAGGCTGCGCAGGCGGGCCAGCCGGCGATAGAGCTCGAGCTTCACCCTGGGGCCGGGTACGTAGTCCTTGGGCAGGTAAGCCCGCCACGAGAGCTCGACCGAGCAATCGAAGAGCGGCTTCGCGGGCTGATGGGTCAGCGAGCGGACGGCCGATTCCAGCAGCGAGCAATAGAGCTCGTAGCCGACGCTTTCGATGTGGCCCGATTGCTCGGGCCCCAGGATATTGCCTGCGCCCCGGATCTCCAGGTCGCGCAGCGCGATCTTGAACCCCGCGCCCAGCGAGGTGAACTCCTCGATGGCCTTGAGCCGCCGAACTGCGTTGGGCGTGACGGGTTTGTCCGACTCGAGCAGGAGATAGGCGTAGGCCCGGTGCTTGTATCGCCCCACCCGGCCGCGTAGCTGGTGCAGGTCGGCCAGGCCGTACTTGTCGGCCTCGTTGATGAAGATGGTGTTGACGTTGGGGATGTCGAGGCCGCTCTCGATGATCGTGGTCGCGACCAGGATGTCGAACTTGCGGCGAATGAACGCCAGCATGGTGCGCTCGAGGGCCTCGCCGCTGGTCTGGCCGTGGGCGATGGCAATCTTCGCCTCGGGAACGATCGACTGGATGCGGTCGGCCACGCTCTCGATGTCGTAGATCCGGTTGTGCACGAAGTAGACCTGGCCGTCGCGGTTCAGCTCGCGATGGATGGCCCGCTTGATGGTCTCGGGATCGAACCGACTGATCCTGGTCTCGATCGCCTTGCGATCGGGGGGCGGAGTCTCCAGGTTGGAGATGTCGCGGATGCCCAGAAGGCTCATGTGCAGGGTCCGCGGAATCGGCGTTGCCGAGAGCGTCAGTACGTCGACCGTCGAACGGAAGGTCTTCAGCCACTCCTTGTCCTCGACCCCGAACCGCTGCTCCTCGTCGATGACCACCAGCCCCAGGTCCTTGAACGCGACGTCCTTCTGCAGGATCCGGTGAGTGCCGATCAGGATGTCGACCCCGCCGGCAGCCGCGCGCTTGAGTACTTCGCGCACCTCGGAACGGGGACGAAACCGGTTGACCACTTCGATGTGGAACGGAAACTCCCCCATCCGCGCCGAGAAGCTGCGATGATGCTGCTCGGCCAGGATGGTTGTCGGCACCAGCACAGCCACCTGCTTGCCGGCGTCGACGGCCTTGAAGGCCGCGCGGATGGCGATCTCGGTCTTGCCGTAGCCGACGTCGCCGCAGATCAGGCGGTCCATCGGCTTCTGCTCGGCCATGTCGTGCTTGGTCGCCTCGATCGCAGTGAGCTGGTCGGGCGTCTCCTCGAACGGAAAGGCGGCCTCGAACTCGGCCATCCAGTGGCTGTCCTCGGCGGGATAGGCAAACCCCGGCTGGCAGGCGCGCCGGGCGTGGATGTCGAGCAGCTCCTGCGCCAGGTCCACGACAGCCTCGGCCACCCGCTTCTTCCGCTTCTCCCACGTCGACGAGCCGATTTTCGAGAGCACCGGCGCTCCCTTGCCGCCGCCGACGTACTTTTGCACCAGATCGATCTTGGCGATCGGCACGTACAGCCTGGTCCCCTCGGCAAACTCGAGCAGCAGGGTCTCCTCGGCGTGCTCGGCCGACTGATCGACGAACTGCAAGCCGCGATACCGCGCGATGCCGTGGTTGACGTGGACCACCAGGTCGCCCTCGTTCAGGTCGAGGAAGCTGTCGATGGCCCGGCTCTCGTATCTGCGCCTGGTAACGGGGCGGCGGACGTCGGCCCGCGCGAAGAGCTCGTGGTCAGCGATGACCAGGGTCGAGGCGTCGATCAGGTGAAAGCCCGCCCGGATCCGCCCCACGGCGCGATGAAGCCGGCCTTGCCGCGCCAGGGTCGTGTCGCTGAAGACCTCGCCCAGCCGCTCGACCTCGGCCGCGTTGTGGCAGGCGATCAGCACCCGGTCGCCGGCCGCTGCGCCATCGAGTTCGGCCTTGACCCGGGCCAGGTCGCCCGAGAACCGCTCGACACTCTCGATCCGGAGATGGCAGGTGGCCTCGAGCGAATCAGCCGCCAGAGCCGAGACCGCGATCGATGGAAACCGGATCAGGCGCTCGAAGGTGCTCTCCACCGAGTAAAGCCCGCGTGGGTCGTCGATCCGGCCCAGGTAGTGCCGGCCCTCTTCACGCACGTCGCCCGCCTCGATCAAGGCCACCCAGGTGCCGCCGGGAAAGAAGTCGGCCGGCGGCCCGAAGCTGGCGCGGTTCTTCTCGTCGTAGCTGGGGGGAATCGTGATCGTGACGTTGTCCCAGCGGTCGAGCGAGCGCTGAGATTCCGCGTCGAACGGGCGAATTGATTCCACCTCGTCGCCGAAGAACTCGATCCGGACCGGCTCGGTGGCGTCCGTCGGAAAGACGTCGAAGATGCCGCCCCGGAGACTGAACTCGCCGGGGACCTCAACGACTTCGGAACGCATCATCCCCCGCTCCAGCAGCCACGACGCCAGCTCCTCCACGGGCAGGCTATCACCCACACCGATCCGCCGTGACATCCGCACCAGCACCTCGCGCCTGGGCACGGGCTGCAGCAGCGCCTGGATGGAGGTCACGATCAGGCGGGGAGGCATCGCGCCGGCCAGGCGGGTGATCACGCGCAGCCGCTTGCCGAAGACCTCGTCGCCGGCATCCTGCTCGCGGGGGAGCTTCTCCCATGCCGGTAAGACTTCCGGCGTGATCCCCGCGAAGACCGCGATGTCGTCGCGAAAGTCATCGACGTCGCTGATGTGGGCCAGGACGATGACCAGAGTCGTGGGCGCATGCAGGCCAAGCGCGGCCGATATCAACCCGGCGGCCGACCCCCAGGCCCCGTCGATGGTCGCCGCGCGGCCGTTCTTGAGCGCCGCCAGGGCCTCGGGAAAACCCGAAGCGCGCTGGATCTGCCGGGTCAAGTCCTTGAACTCGACCGCTGGTGCTGTCGTCGGCGCGACGTGGGCTGGGAGGGCAACGGCTTTGCGAGAGACTCTGGGCATCGAATATTCGCTTGATCGCGAGAGTCGGCCGGGCCAGTGAGATCCGCCCTACCAAATTCGGTCATTCAGGCCGGCTTCTCATTGTTGATTGTAGATGCAGCCTCGTCTGCCGACCACAGTGACGGACGGGCCTCTCGCTGCCGGATCGCGGCCCGGCCTCGTTTCGCCCGGCTCACTGGTGCCGGGGGCACGGCATGCGCCGGCTCGATCCGGCCCTCAGTCTTGCTCGATGAGTCCGCCCGGAACTTCCGGTTTACCCGCTCGATGACGTGAACGAGATCGTTGACGTCCAGGGGCAGGTCCAGGCATCCCGCGGCTCCGGACGCCCTGGCCTGGCCGACCGTGGCGCGATCGGCAAACCCCAGGAGGGCAACCACCGGGCCGAGCTTCGTACGTTCCTCGAGCAATCGCGGCCAGTCCGGCTCGAGCACAGGAATGTCCCAGAGCGTCAACATCTGGTTTGCCGCCCGATCCGCTCCTGCGGCCCGACCCTGCCACTGAGCCGTGAACTCCCGGCCGGACGAGACCTTGAACCCCTCGGCCAAGCAGATCTCACTCAGAACGGCCCGCAACTCGTGATTGCTGCTGATCACTTGTACTGGCAGGCAATCGGCAGCCGGGTCCGCCCGAGGCGGCTCATCCCGCCCCTCCAGCAGACGGCTCACGTGGCGCGAAAGCGTCTCGACGGCCGTCGCCTCGGAGATCGCCAGGTCGACGCCCCGTGAGCACCGCTCCAGCTCGGCGTAACGCACGTAAGGGCTGAAGCACAAGATAACTCGCGGCAAGGCGTGAACTCGAGGGACCGGACGCCATTGCTCGATCCGCGCGGCGTCCGCCTGCGATAATCGCGTGCGATGCACGATCAGGAGCCGTGGCGGCTGATCCGGCCCGAAGAGCCGATCCGGGACGTCACCAACGCACATCACGGCATGCACTTCAGACAAGTCGGAAATCGAGCCCAGGATCTCCATGACCCGGGGATCGCCCAGATCACCCACGAAGCGGATTGTTGGTCCGGTTGCGTCCATGCGGCCCTCGGTCGATTTTCTGGTGATCGCGTCTTTCCCATAACAGAAAGGGAGCAAGGGGGCAATTGCGAACGTGGTGGGGATTGCAAGATGAATCTCCTCACCGAACTAATACTACAGCGCTGGATCGGAGCTCCTGACTTCCCGTCCGAGTGGTCAGGAACCGGGCTCACAAGCCTGAAGCGCAAGCGAAGGGCATTGATTGACATGCATTTGCGAACGCCCTTCGCTTGCGCTTCAGGCTTGTTGCATGCGACTTCCCCGGCATCGGCCGAGTCCAGGTAGGGGCCATCAGAGCGGTAGGCGGGGAACAATGCTGCCAACCCTGGCCTGCCGCTCACCCCACCCGCCGGATCGGCTCGAGGATCACCTCTCTGGCGAAGCGCTCCACCTGCTCGGGCTCGACGGCTCCCGCATCCCAGACCACCGCATTGGCCGCGGCGCAGCCCATGGCATGGCAGATCATCGGCTCGGTGTCGGTTCCCGCCAGCCAGGCGTCGACCAGGCCGGCGAGCAGGGAATCGCCCGAGCCGATCGGGTTCAGAGCATCGATCGCCGGTGGAATCGCCCGGTACTGCTTTTCCCGGACCTGCACCAGCGCCGGATTGGGACCATCCGTGACCACCCCGCAGGTCACGCCATGGCGATGCCAGTTGGCCAGCAAAGACAGCACATCCTGGTCGTTCACGGCCGACTTCCCGACTTGCCCGGCGGCTTCCCTGCGGTTGAGCTGCAGCACGGACGGCCAGAACCCCCAGATACCCTCCAGCGCAGGGCCGTAGGTATCGAGAAAAACCGGGATCCGCCGGGTGCGGCCCAGCGAAATCAAGTCGCTGTAAACGCCGTGTGTCGCGGGCGATGGGCTCGACCCCGAGAGCGTCAGTGCCGAGACCCCAGGTTGCGACAGTGCCTGCTGCACGCGGTCGATGAGTGCATCCGCCTCGGCCGGCGTGATCGCCGGATCGGGGTCGAAAAACGCCGTCTGTTCCGTCGTCGACTGAGTCAGCACCGTGAGGATGACCCGGGTCGGCGCCTCGGTCAGCACCGCGATCGGGTCCAGTCCATCATCCCGATGCAAGAGTTCGCCGCAGTGCTGGCCGACCGACCCTCCCAGAAACGTCACCGGCCGGGCCGATCGCCCCAGTCGCTTGAGAGCCCGCGCCACGTTGTTCCCCTTACCGCCAACCACCTCGCGAACCGCAACCCCGCGCACCAGGTCTCCACGCCGCCAGCTCGGAACCGTCAAGGTCTTGTCCAGACACGGATTCAACGTGACGCACAGAATCATTGGAAAACAATCCATACCGCGGAGGAAAGAAATCACAACCCAGACGAACGCCTCGCACAGGTCCATACTTCCTTCCATTCTGCGAAGATTGAGCTTGAGAGCAACGGAGCGGTGCCGAAAAAGAGCAGATCAGCCACGAAGATTCATGTCTTCAACGAGTCGTGTGCAGGACTTTGGATGCTCTGGGAGAAGCACCATACCATGGGAAGGGCGGCGTGTCGCCGGGGAAAATCGTGAAGTTCCGGTGCAGAGGAGGTAAGAAGGGGGATCGATCTTCGAGCAGGCTTCGCTTCAGAACGTCCGCCCCTCGAGGTTCTCGACGGCGTGGCGGATGCGGGCGGGGACGGGGCAGGACTTGTTGGTCTGGTGATCGAAGACCACGAGCGTCGAGGTGCCCTCGGCGGCGAGGGCGTGGTCATTCTGGCTGAGGATCTTGTGTTCCATGTCCATGCTGGTGCGGCCTATCCGGGTGATCCGGACGCCGATGTGCACGGTGTCGGGATAAGAGATCTGACGGCGGTAATCGTTGGCCACCGATGCCAGGATCGGGCCGATCCCCTCGTTCTTGTGCATGTCCATCAGGCCGACCTTCAGAAAATAGGCGATGCGGGCCGACTCATACCAGCGGAAGTAGGTGACGT
>JBAUOX010000203.1:0-3689 GCA_049579985.1 Isosphaeraceae bacterium
CGCGTTCTTCGAGGGCCGGTTCAAGAGCGTGGCGATCCTCGATGAGGAGTCGTTGCTGGCGACCTGTGCTTACATTGATTTGAACCCCGTTGCCGCCGGAATCGCACAGGTTCCCGTGGCCAGCGCACATACCTCGATCAAGCAACGGATGGAGCATGTCAAGGGGACGAGCCGAGGACCTGAACGCCGCCCAAGCAGGCAGCGTCCCGGGCTCGACAGCGGCGGCGGGTCTGGAGGAGGGGCTGTGGCTCTGTCCGGTCGAAGATCGACGGCGGCTGGATTCGTCACGAGGTGTGTGGCGTCCGAGGTGTGTGGCGTCAGACTTTGTTTTTGGTTTTGAAGACAGCATGACTCTATCCTTATATATCATTACGTAAGAACCAAGAACAAACTCTGACACCATCCCTACAGTTCGGCATCGACCACGCCCCCCTGCTCGGCTGGCCGCTGAGCGGCGCGGTCGGCAATCGTCCGGGCTTCTCGCTCCCAGGCCGGCTCGTTTACGAGCCGAGCCGCCCACAGAAGGGCGGCCGCCATGCCCGGATCCCCGTAGCACCAGCCCAGCCGCGCAGGCTGGTCCGCATGCTCCTTCTCGGTCCCGGCGGGAAAGCCTCCCGGCGTCTGCTGGGCCAGGAGCGAGCGCACGGCCCCCTCTAGCAACGGATGGGCCTTGGCCACAGGCACGCCGGCGGCGCAGGACAGGCCCAGGAGGGCGACCACGCCGGGCACGCCGTGGGCCAGGCCGAGGCTGTAATAGCGATGAGGATTGAGATGGCGGTACTTGGGTGGCAGCCACTCCTGGCGGCTCACCCAGGTGATGCCGTCGGGGCGGTGCTCGGCTGTCTCGGCCAGGCGGTCGATCACCCGCTCCAGGCAGGCCACGGCCTCCGCGCCCGGCCCGCGCTCCAGCGCATAGACGCCGAAGCCGACCAGGCCGTCGATCAGGTCGTAGGTGTCCGGCCAGGGCGACTGGTCCAGGTGCTCGAGGAGGGCCTGGTCGATCTCGGTCAATTCGTTCTCGCCTCCGAGGCCGGGCAGGCGGTCTTGAAGATGGGCCAGCGCCCAGCCCACGCCCGCCAGTCCGACGTAGAGCGAGGCGAACCCGGGATGGTCCGCCACGGCAGCCGTGGCGCGCTGGAGTAACCGGGCGGCGAGAGCGGCATGGTCTTGCCCGCCTTCGGTCTGGGCCAGGTAGCCATGCAGGATCGCCAGTCCGGCGGTCCCGCCGGCCAGGGACGGGGAACCGTCCAGGTCGCGTTCGCGCGTCGAGAGCGCGTCCAGCACCGTGGCGGTGCTCTGCATCGCTCGATCTTTCAAGCCGCCTTCGAGGAGTGGGGTCCAAGACATGGTCGTTGTCCTAACAGTGGTCGGATATAATTCGGGTGGATGCCAGTGAGAGTCGCCAGAGGCGCCGCAAAGGGAAAACCCCATGCCGTTGCACGACTGGACCGACCGCGGAGGCTGGGAAGGGGTCCATCACCTGTGGATCACTGAACTGTTGCGCTGGGTGAAGCCACGGCTGCCGGCCGGCTACCGGGCTTATATCGGCTCGGCTCCGACCATCGCCGTCGGTGCTCCACCGGAGAAACCCGATGTGAGCGTCCGTCAGTGGCCGGAGGAGCCATCGGCGGGGAGCGGGGGCTCCATGATTCCATCGCTGCCGTCCGAGAAGCCAGACGAGGAGGTCGCGGTCGCGCTGCTCGACCCGGAGACGAGCGTTTTCGTGGAGAGCCGCGGCCGGCTGATCGCGGCGCTGGAGCTGGTTTCGCCCCGCAACAAGGACCGTCCGGTCGCGCGCGCCGGTTATCTGGCGCGCTACGTGAGCTACTTGCTGGAAGGGGTCCATCTGCTGCTGGTGGACGTTCACCGACGTCCCTCGGGTTTCAGCTTTGCTGATCGCATTGCCGAGGAATTGCAGATCCGGCAGCCATCGTGTCCGCCGCCCCTGGCCGTGAGCTACCGCATGGGCGAGCCGGCGGCGACGGGCGGCCGCATCCTGGCCATTTGGCGCCGACCGCTGACCGCCGGCGGACCCCTGCCCAGCGCCATGCTGCCCCTGACCGTCGAGGCCGCTGTCAGCGTGGATCTGGAACAGACCTACCAGCGAGCGGTCGAGGACGCGTACCTGGCGTGAGAGGAATGCGCCAGCATACACGGCATCACCTCATTCATAGCGGTTTTCGAGGCCACTCCCGGACCCTCTGGAACGGCCTACGGGGGCACCCGGCTCCCAGGTTCGCCCTATCGCTGCTCATCAACCGGTAAGACACTCTGGCTCAACCTTGGCATGCCCCTGCGCCACCAGGGCCGCGTGCGTCAGGTAGGTCTCCTCTTCCTCGTCGAGCGGGCCTTTCTTCCGGAAGAGCTCGGAAGAGCTGTAGGACATGCATAGCAGCATTGACTCAGCGGGTTGGATTCGGTAGATCGTGCGGATCATCCCAGGAGATCCGCCCATGACGATTGCGCGTGCCCATCTGGTTGATCCTTCCGTGACCCGCTGGTATCACCGTGTGACGCGCTGCGTGCGGCGGGCCTTCCTGCTCGGGGAAGGGATGCACGACCGTAAAGGCTGGATCGAACATCGGCTCGAGGAACTTGCGGAAATCTTCTCGGTGGCCGTCGCGGGGTTTGCGATCCTGGACAATCATTTGCACCTGCTGGTGCGGCTGGATCCGGAGGTGGCCCGGGGCTGGTCGGATGAGGACGTCATGCGACGCTGGGGACGCCTCTTTCCGCCACGCGACAAGGCGCGACAGGCGTAATCCGGTGTCGGTTCATCTTTTCGGGCAAGAATGATGAACTGACACCGGATTTCTCAATGGATCGAAGAGAAGAGCAGGCGCATGGGATACCGGGGGGAAAGGCCGTGATGAGAAGCATTGATGGGGTTGGTTCCGGCAAAACGAACCCATTGCGATCACGCTCATGCCATCAACAAGAGAGCAGCTTTCGGAGACGCTCGCAAGAGTCGGGCGATTCTGTCATAAACTGAGTATGTCGGGATAATGCGGATGGTCGTTGTCAATTCGGTGTGAGACTCAGGTCCGCGCGCTGCTCAAGCCGAATGGCGGCGTGCGTTCTTTCACAGGCGGAAACCAGCCCGATCTGCGGATCGTGCACGTCTCGCGGAAAGGCCAGATTAGGAGGGGCTGGCGAAAGCTTGACGGTTCGCAGTGCTGCCAGATTCACCCCCGAATTGACTGAACAGCACGCGGTTCGGGCCCAGCGGTCGTCAAAAAAGCGCCAAACAAAGCCAATTGGAAGCGGCCATTAATCGCTTAACACCAAGGAGTTAACGTCGATCCACTTGGACTTACTTATACAAAACGAACCCAATTCCGGGTCGCTGCGGGACGGGAGATCGGAAGGCTACACAACTCTGGAACCCGGCACGCGGACGAGCCCGGCCGACTCTGGATCGGGTGGCCCAGAATGACGCGGAATGGGACGGAGAGACCTGGAAATTGGGCATGGTTCAAAAACGCCGGTTTTCGGGTAACACTCGGAACCTCAGCGCGGACCCTGATCGGTCCCGCGTTGGAGCGGGTTTTCGTGAGTCCCTGGCTAGGCTGTCCAGTCTGTGCTCATTTCGTACATTATACTTCACGCCGGAATCGGGTCCCGCCACGGAGGGGTTTTCGTGTCGAGGTGCAGTGATGAACGACGAAGGGAATGCTGCTCGCAAGATA
>JBAUOX010000204.1:0-3628 GCA_049579985.1 Isosphaeraceae bacterium
CGAGTGGTGTTGACTGCGGCTGGTCGCCGCAACGCGAAGGAGGACCCAGAACCAGCATGAACAACTATGCCCAGAATTGGATCAGACTGGGCAGCCTACTCTTAGCCTCAGCCTGTTGATCAAGTACTCGCTGTGAGTCTCCACAATGCATTGTCGGCCGGTTTTCACGATTGCCAAGAAGAAATCGGCCAGAAGGGACTGCACTTTGGGGTGAAGGTGTAGCTCTGGCTGTTCGAAAAGAAGAACGGCTTCGGGTTCCGATATCAACGCCATCACCAGAATTGGAAGTACTTGGCTCACACCAACGCCCACGTTGGTCAGATCCAGATCATTTTGTATTCCTCTCGGACGTATAAAGAGCCGATGGCCCAGTTTGCCTTCCTCTTGTGTCCGGTAAGATTCCGCGATGTCGAAGTGGGACATCCAGGATAAGACAGCGCTGCGAAGTGGAATCCGAAGGACATTGCCGCCGAGATCATCTGGGCGAACGAAATCGACAAGGTGATCCGCGTAAAGGTCCAAGACCGCAGCGGTGTATTCGCCTTTGCCGCCGACGTCGGAGGGATCTGCCGAACTGGCAATACTATAAACCGGCTTAGGATCGTCCCGAAGTGGGCCAAGATATCGCAAAGTCAAGAACGAGTCCGTCATGGCCGCTACTAGTGCGGCGAGAGGTTCGGTCAATTCGGCGGAGTCGATCGCCCTCTGATCCTTGATCCCTTTGCTTAAGCGAGACATGGCCTCTCTGATGATGTCAGCTTGAGCATAAACAGGATTCTCCGACTCCGCTTGTGATGTCCGCGACCGGCGAGTGGCTGCCCTGAGCTCCATTGTTGACAGAAAATCAGGCAAGGTCTTGTCTGCCCTCTTGGCCAAGTCCTGAACCGTTGAAAGGACAGCCCTAACCACCTCGTCGTCTGCGGACTCCATTTGCTTCAACAGATCCTCTAAGTTACGCCGTGGGACGTCTACAAGGTCGCCGATCAAACCGCTCATCTTCCTCAGGGCCAGTGGGTAAGTGTAGAAGAGGATTGTCGGCAAAAAATGATCTAGGTGTGCAGCAAGGAGTTGTCCTCGCCCCTCTGCGTTGAAGAGTCGGGAACCTCGAGTCCTTCTGAGCCAACTTAGGTCATTGGGCTCAAGTGTAGCCTCGTATTCCAATAGCCTTTCATCCGCAAAGCCTGCTTCCTGATTAGCCGAGATCATACCAGAAATGATGTCACGAAGCTCGTCCGCTTGCCTTTTACGAAGATGAAGTCGTTGAGCGACGATGGGGTTGGCCGGTGGTCGCCCAGTTGAATCAGACATCTCGATATCTGCTCGATAGTCGCCTCGAAGCAACCTCGATTGCAGAGTGCGGACCTTGAGACTGCCATCCTGCTCTTCAAGTCTGCTGGGAACGAACGTGAGGTCGGCTGAGAACGTTCCTCTTCTGACTCCCGGTTGGTAGAATGGGCTCCTTCTATAACTTCTTTGAATCGAACGATGTGAGCGATACCTTTGGAAATCAAAGGTGACGTCAAAGCCGATGCTGATTTCCCCACTAACTGATCCATGTGCCAACACGTCCTCAAACGTTCCCAGACGCAACAAATCGCCGTTGAGGACGAGCTGCCTGTGGCCAACTTTGCTTGAGAGAGTTTGACATACAAGCAGTATGCTTTGAAGGATTGATGATTTTCCAGAGCTATTCGCTCCTGCAAATACTGAAAGGGGGCCAAGCGAAAACACTTGGGCACCTCTGACAGATTTAAACTGATTTAATCTCCATTGTGTAATCATGGGTTAATAGCTTATTAAAAGACATATTAGGGTAAATCGATGCCCATGCTGCGCCCCGTTTAGGGTTGCCCCAGAATTCACAATCATAACCGTTCGCCGTGACGCGATCAATCAACTTCTCTATTTGCGAATCGACAACGCCTTGCTAACCTTTTTCCGCCAGCGCATCGCCTAGTATTTGTCGCCTCGGAGCGCCAGTGCATCGCTTCGATTGGTGGCGGAGGCAAATGCTGTTCGAGACACTTTGGCGCTCGTTTGCTCCCGTTCCTCAACAGCCTGCATCCGCGCGTCAGCGCCGGTGATTACATGGGAAACGTTACAAATTGCCCAGGAAAACTCTCGCTGCGTCTCCCGATCACCGGCCTTCGGTCTCACTCGCTTCCGACGCTCCCGACCGCAGGGTTCCGGGGACACCATACCTAACTCCGAAAAATTAAGTAGGCTGTCCTCGGAACTTCCCAGAATTCCCGATCGACGATGAGTTAGCGGCCAGTGTCATTCCTTCAATTCGTTGGCGATCGCCCCGAACAGCTCCAGAGCCGTCTGTAGGTCGTCCGCGATCTCCTGGGCCAGGATGTCGGGCTCGGGGAGGCTATCGGCGTCCTCCAGGCTCTTGTCCTTGATCCAGAAGATGTCGAGGTTGAGCTTGTCTCGTTTGGCCAGTTCCTCGTAGGTGAAGCATCGCCAGCGCCCCTCTGGGTTGGTCTCGCTCCAGGTCGGTTTTCGCTCGTGCCGGTTCTCGGGGTGGTAGCAAGCCACGAACTCGTCGAGGTCGGAGCGTTTGAGCGGCCGGGTAGGCCAAATCGCTCGGGCGTTAGTCATTGGCAGATTGCAACTTAGGACGAACCAAGGCGGAATAGGGCAAGCAAACAGAGCCAATCTTGGCGGTCGACAACGGGTGGTAGTGGCGAGTGGCGGGAGAACAGTGGACAGGGAGTCGAAAGAGGCCAACCACGTTTCCCGGGTGCCAGAAAGTGGATGGCCCCCTTCCGCTCTCAGCGATGATCCGTGGGCCGGATGGGGGTAAAACGCCGTGAAATGCGGTCGAAATGGCGATTTTTTCGGGAATCGGCTACGTGGCTCATTTCGGCGCAACTCCTGTTTCAGGATACAGTTAGGTCTAAAGTTGCGTCCCACAAGAGTCAAGAGAGAAAGTGACGTAAACTAATAGCCTACAGTAAGTTGCGTCGAAAACCATGATCGAAGAATTTCTGCCAAAACCGGAAAACGTAGCATTTCGTAGCATATTGACCCCTGCCGGGTGGAAAGTGCTGTACCCAGCTCGGCGCGCGGCATCGACGGCGGACCCCGATGATCGTGGGGCGTGAGGCGTGGGGCGGGAGAACAGTGGCCAGGAGGACGTTTGGGGCCAACCACGTTACCTTTGTGCCAGAAATGGGTGGGTCCCTCCGCTCACACGGGCCAAAACCTCGTGGCAGCCATGGCGACCGTCGCCACGCGGGCGTTGATGGCTCCCTGAACTCCGGTTTTCTCTACTTTTCGCTACCGCACGCCCGTCCCACGCGAGGCAGAATCATCGTTTTCTGATCCGCCGTGCCGAGGCCGCCCATCAAGGTCCCTCCTGGGTCCATGAGTTCCCTGCGGACCAGTTGAGAGTCTTCGCCGGCACGTATGCCTGCGATCAGCGTGCTGGATTACTGGCTGTGGACACGCCCTTGACTTCTTCCATGACCTTGCCGAGAGCGGCGGTCGCCCTGTCGATGGCCGCCACCGTCTGATCGATCGGGGACTTGAGTTGGTCCGGTTTGTTCTCCTCGAGCGCCTGGCGGATTGCGGGCAGCGGCCAGGCCCCATAGCCGGTCGTCACGCCGGGGGCGTAGACGGC
>JBAUOX010000205.1:0-6053 GCA_049579985.1 Isosphaeraceae bacterium
GTCTTCAGATCGGGGTCTGCCGTGGCGATCCGGGTGGAAAAGCCTGCCTTGAACGCAAGCTCGAGAAGCTGAATCGACCGCTCCACCGGGCGCGGGTCGCGCGCGGTTTCGGCGTAGACGGCCAGTGCGCAGGCGGCGTTGTACAGGCGCTGGGCGGTTGGCGCCTTGACCAGGAAATCGACGTCGTCGAGCATCGCACGATCACCCAGCCGGGCCCGCACCAGGGCACGAAGTTGGACGGCATCGACCAGGTGCGGGTCAGATTCGAGGGCCGCATCAAGGTGCTTGACGGCGCCCTGCGGGTCGCTCGTCCGGGTCAGCCGCGCCATCCCATAGTGGGCCAACGCGTTGCGCGGATCCTGGTTGAGCGCACCGGTGAAATCCTGGCGTGCGCCGGGGGGATCGCGATCGAGCCGGGTCATGCCCCGAGCGACGCGCGCGACGACATTGTCCGGTTGGCTGGTCAAGAGGTCGCGGAACATCGCCTCGGCCTCGTCCCGGCGGCCCAGCCGGGCCAGGGTCTCACCGAGCGCGGAGAGGACCCCGGGCTCGCGGCGGCCCGCGGCCACGGCCGTCCGCAGATCGGCCAGCGCTTCCTCGGTCCGGTCCAGCTCCAGCTCCACGAGCGCGCGGTCAACCCGCGCCTCGACGAGATCGGGATCGAGCTCGAGCGCCCGATCATACGACACCTTGGCATCCAGCAGCCGGCCGGCCCGGGCAAGGGCCAGGGCCCGATTGAAATGGCTCCATGCATACTCGGGGCCGCACGCGACGCACGCGCTGAAATCGCCGGCGGCTTCCAGGTAGCGGCCCTGCTCGAAATGGCAATGTCCCATGGCGAACCAGGCCCAGAGCGAGGTCGCGTCCTGCGCGATCGCCGCCCGCAGGGCCACCTCCGCCCCCGCAGTATCACCACTGGCCAAAAGCGAGGTGCCGAGCATGGTCAGGTCGCGGCTCTGGGTGGGAGCGATCTGGGCGGCGCGGACGCGATCGCGGGCGGCCAGATCGGCATCCCCGAGCGCGGCATGGTAGCGGGCTCGCTCGGCGAACAGCACCGATGGGAGCGCGGTGTCAAGCCGCTCGGCCTGATCGAGGTGAGAAATCGCCCGTATCAAAGCTCCGCGCCGGTCGTCCTCCGAACCGCCGTGACTCGAGACGATCACACCGGCACGAGCCTCCAGTATGAGCAGCTCGACAATCTGCCGCCGCAGCCGCCGGGCCTCCTCGGGCTTGAGGCGCAGCAGCCACTGTGCGGGCAGTTTCTGGCCGGCGTCTTGCGCCCGCCGTCCCCCAGCGCGGCCGGCTGTGGTCTCATCCGCGATACCAACCTGACCGAGAAGCTTCCGCGCCGTCCGCGTACCTTTCTTCAGGAACTCATCATTGCGGCCCGCCACGTTGAGCAGGAACTGGCTGTCGATGAAGCCGCGATCGAACGCTTGCAGCTTCATCCGCGCAGCCAGATCGAGCATGCCATCGTAGACCAGCATGATGGAGACGGTCATCAGTCCCAGCAGCACCGAGGCGACCAGGGCGATGGTGGTGGAACCACAGAGGCCGGGATGCCGGCGGGCCCATTTTCCCAGGCGCTCGCGCAGACTGGGTTCCGAGCAGTGCTTCATCGGCAGGTCTTCCAGAAATCGCCGCAGGTCCTCGGCCAGGTCGCGTGCCTTCTGGTAGCGGCGGTCCGGGTCGGGATCGAGGCACTGGGAGACCAGAGCGTCCAGGCTCCAGGGCACCTCGGGACAGCAGCCACGCAGCGAGGGAGCAGGCCGGCGGCGATCCTCGATCATGCAGCGGATAGTCGCCACCGGCGTGAGGTCGGGAGGAGGTTCGGGGAACGGCTGGTTCCCACTGATCATCTCGAAAAGGATCAGGCCAAGCGCATAGAGGTCCGAGCGCTCCTCGACGGCCTCGGGGCTCGTCGCTCCTTCGGGATCGAGGGCATCGAGATGTTCGGGGGCCATGTAAGGCAAAGTACCACCGAGCTGGGCCCGGTGGACAACCGGCTCGCCCGATTGATCGCCGGGACCGGCCTCGGTCGCGGAATCGGTCGGGGCAGCCAGGTTGAAGTCGAGCAGCATGGGCGTGCCGTCGCCCGCGATCAGGATGTTGGCCGGTTTCAGGTCCCGGTGCAGCAGCCCCCGTGAATGTGCATAGTCGAGCCCCTCAGCCAGCCTGGCAACGATCCAGACCGCGGCCTGGATGTTGCTGGCCCCGCGCAGAAACTGGCGCGAGGGCTGACCATCGTCCTGGTCTTCGGTGCACGAGCAAGCCTCGTCACGAGGGCTGACCAGCCGGGTCACGAGCCAACGCAGACGTCCGGTCCTCGCCGTCCCGGCTTGCGTTCGCCGGGGCGATTCCGCGGGCACTATCCCGACCGGCTCTGAAACGCCTGGGCTGGTCGGGGCCGGCAGTGGTCGCAACCGCGACCGCTGGACCCGTCCCAGCCCCAGCGAGGCGTCTTGCCCCGCCACCGCCGGCAGGCGCTGGCTGAACTGGTCGAGCGCTTCCATCAGACCTCGCCCCGTGGCCTGAGTATGAGTTAACCCCCATGCTTCCTGGAGCAGTTGAGCCAGGTTGGCCCCGCCGAAAAATGGCATGCATAAGAGCCGTAGACCGGTTGCCGGCTCATCCTGAACCGAATGGACCGGAACGATGTGGGCGTGCTGGAGCCGGGCGAGGATCCTGGGTTCGTCTCCCTCAGCGCGGGAAACTTTCAAGGCCACCAGGCGACGCCCCAGGTTCATCTCCTCCGCCAGGAAGACTCGCGCAAACGCCCCCCGGCCAAGCTCGACCACCAGCCGGAAGCCGCCCAGCTCCTCGCCAATGCGCGGCCAGGCCGGGCCGGTTACCGCACCGTCTTTCCCGCTCCGGCCGTTGTCGCCGGCTCTCGAAGAATCGGCCAGCTCTTCCCCGGCGCCAGCGCTCCCGCGCCCGCCGGCTCGCAGACTCGAGCCGGGACCAACCGGTCGAGGAGACATCGGCGCGAACGCCTGACACAGCAAGGTCGGGCCGACGGGAAAGGTATCCTCCGCCCCGAGCTCCTCCGGCGAGGCCGGCTCGTTGTCGAGCCCGAACTCGCGCGGCATCGCAGCCGCGCGATGGGACGATGAACGATGAGACGGTTCCTCCTCGCTTCCCAGGTTCCAGTCTTCCATGAGCTGTCGGGCGGAATCTTGGCACGAGTCATCTGCATTCCGCATTGAACACATCTCTGCTCCTGGTCTGCACATTTCCGATCAGACCGCCCGGCCGGAGGGCCCGGATCGAGCCGTCCCGCGATGAGCCGGAGCCTCCCGCTGCCTGGCAACGAGTCCCACATTGCCACGCGAGCTGCCAGCCCGGCGAGAGCAGGTCGGCTAACGTTCTATAGTTCTTGCACAGCATCCTGTCCATCAAGGCTTGAGTCACGAACTCACGTGACCAAAGGTCAGCCTTCGGCCGGCTTGCCAGAGCGCACCTCGAACCGTGTACTAGATTTCAAGAGAAGGGGTTCGTTGCCGGATCCACGCGACGCAGGCCAGGAACGGAAAAAACACCGTCTGTCCACGTGCCGATCTCCGGGTGGTCGGCGTCGAGCTGCGCGCCGGCCGAGCCGGGGTGCGGCTCCAGGCTTGCCGGCGATCCGGACGGAAAAGGCTCAGTTCATGATCAGCAGCAGGATCAGCCACACCGACACGAATGGTCTCCGGAACCAGAGAAACGCCAACGCAGGTCGTGGGGTGGCCGGCGACGGAATTCGACTGATTGGAGAGATTCTGGCTCACGAGTTCTCAGCGCCGGTGGGTATCTTTGATACCGACCAGCAAGCCTGGAGAGTGATCCTCGGGGCCGCGGAAGAACAGTTTCCCGGCGTGGACAGCCGGCTCCAGGAAGTGGCAAGTTCCAGCGGATTGCGTCTGGGTCGGGTTGCGGTCTGGCGCCGCGATGAAGATCTCGAGCGGTCCTGGCTGGTGCTTCCCTTGCTTTCCGCCGAAGCAGCCGACCTGGTGGCTTTCGTGGGTTTCCTGGTGCCGACCCAGCTCCGCGAAACGGTGCCGCGACCGAACGAACGGGCTGCGCCGGAGCCGAGGGATCTCGGCGCCTGGGGACCAGCGTGCCCCGAGCCGGCCTTGCGCGCCTGGGGCCAGCAATTTGTGAACCGGCTGCAGAGCGACCATGAAACCCGTGTTTACCCGGTGCAACCGACGGCCGGCGACGATGAAGAGGGCGAGCACGTGGTGATCGGCCGCCTGATCCGCCGGATGCGCATTTCCGATACGCCGACGCGGTTCCAGTCGCTTGCAGTCAACGTTCTGAGAACATCGCTGGGCATGGCCGCCGTGGCCTGGGTCCCCAGCGATTCCCATGAGCCTGTCATGGTGAGCGGGGAGATCGAGGGATTTCGTTCCTCATCGTATCGCTGCTTTGTGCCTCAGATCCCGCGTGAAACGGCCTACGTGGTCAACGACGTGAATCAAACGCCCGCAGGCATGCCCACGCCGCCCTTGTATCGCTTCGCCTGCGTGCCGGACGGGACGGTGGGATGGCTCGTCGCCGTCAAACCGCTCCAAGATCGCCTGATCGGAACCCCCGAGATTGAGCGTATGCAGTACGTTGCATCGCTCATCGCAACCCAGTCCAGCAATGCCCGGACCTACGTTGAGCTCAAGGAGCTGCTCTTTGGAATCATCCGAGCCCTGACGGCGGCCATCGATGCCAAAGATCCCAACACCTCCGGGCATTCCGAGCGCGTGGCGCGCATCGCGGTCCGCCTGGCGGCAGAGCTGGCGATGCCGCCCCAGAAGCGCAGCGACCTCTACCTTGCGGGACTGCTGCACGACGTCGGCAAGATCGGCATCGACGATCAGGTCCTCAAGAAGTGCGGGCCGCTGACCCCCGACGAGTACCGCATGATTCAGACTCATGTCGAGATCGGCGTCACCATCCTCAAGGATCTGAAGAAGCTCAGCCACATCCTTCCCGGTGTCCGCCACCACCACGAGAGTCTGGATGGATCGGGATATCCCGACCACCTCTCCGGCGACCAGATTCCGTTCGAAGCACGCATTATCGCGGTGGCCGACTCGTTTGACGCCATGTCCAGCGACCGCCAGTACCGCAAGCGGCTCACTCCCATGCAGATCGATGACATCTTCCACAAGGGCCGGGGCCAGCAGTGGGACTGCAGCGTCGTCGACGCTCTCTTCGCTTGCAGAGGAGATCTGGAAGCCATACGCCAGAAAGGTCTGGGCGAAAGCCTCATCGGAGCTGTCAACGTCACGCTGGGTCGGACCTGATCGCGACCGAACCGCTCGCGGATCCATCGGACCTCGTCACGCGGGAGTCGTTCCTCTACAATGGGAGGGCGAAAAACGCGGACTTTCCTCTGCCGAGGTCCTGCTCATGAGAAGCCCTTTTCCCGGAATGGATCCGTACCTGGAAGACCAGGGCCGCTGGCCGGATTTTCACGCCGGTACGATCACGTATTGTTGCGATGCATTGAACGATTGTCTTCCTGATGACTACGTCGCACAGATGGGCGAGGAAGTGAGGGTTGACGAGGTTCGTGATACGTGGATCGAGATTCGCCGGCTGCCGGATGAGCGCCTGGTCACGATGATCGAGACTCTCTGGCCGAGGAACAAGGGATTGAGCGGGCTGACCGATTACCTCGAGAAACTCCATCGCCTGCGAACCCAGGGGGTCAACCTGGTCGAAATTGATCTCCTGATTGCGGGACGCCGGCTGCCCATGGCAAAGCCGCTCCTGCCCGGCCACTTTTTCGCCATCGTCTGCCGCGCCAGCAAGAGCGAAACCGGCGACGTCTACGCCTGGTCGCTACAACAACCCCTGCCGAAGATTCCCATCCCGCTGGAAGACCCCGACCCCGACGTCTTCCTTGATCTGGCCGAGGTCTTCGCCCTGGCCTACCAGCGTGGCCGCTACGCGCGCCTGCTCAACTACAACCGGCCGCTCGATCTTCAGCTCCACCCCCAGGACAAGGAGTGGGCCGAGAAGGTTGCGCGCGGGAAAGATCCGAGCTAATCTTGAGTGCAAATGACGACATGACT
>JBAUOX010000206.1:0-15986 GCA_049579985.1 Isosphaeraceae bacterium
CTTCTTCACGACATCGTGGATCGGGCTGAGGGACGTGATCTCGAGATCCTTCCCATCGTAATCGACGTGGATGTTGGCTCCCTCCGGGATCGAGTCGACGAGTTGCTCATAGAACGGCCAGTCCACGCCGCGGATGACGACGCGATGGTCGGGCTCGGATGTCCATGCGTAGAGCTCGTCCAAGCTGGGGATGGCGCGAGGGGGGACGTCGGGGGACGGAGAAGGCACGACGAAAGGTGGGGTTTTGACTGAGTCCATATCGCCTCCAGGCCATGGATCAGCGGGGAATCCGGGGAGCCAGCTCGGCACGGACCCATGCGCGCAGGCGACGCGCCCACAGAGATCCGTTATGACACTCTTCCTTGAACACCCAGCGCGCGATTTCCTGGGAGTTCACCGGCAGGAAGCCACTCGCTACGACGGGCTGATAGACCCGCTCGGTCTGGAGACGATCGATGACGATCTGCTCGCCGTCGAACCGCCAGACCTCCGCCACTCTCAGCGCCGCATAGATTCCAGTCCGGTCAATCCTGGAGGGAGAGAGGTCAACCTCGATGGCCAAATCGGGATTGGGATAGTCGGCGACTTCCGCGGACCTTCGCGTCATGGCCTCCGCCACGGTCGCGAGCTTCTCTGCCACGAAAAAATAGGATTCGTCGGCTTCCAGGCCGCGATGGATTTCCGGTCGCTTCCAGGTCGTCTGCCCCAGGCCGGTACAGGGAATCTCGAGCTCCTCCGTGGTCAATTCCACGAAACGACCCAGAAGTTTTTTCACTCCATCGTGAAGCGGGCTGGGGGACATGATCTCGACGTCCTTCCCATCGTAATCGACGTGGATGTTGGCTCCCTCCGGGATCGAGTCCACGAGCTGTTCGTAAAACGCCCAGTCCACGCTGGGGATCACGACCCGTTCGTCGGGAACGGACGTCATTTCGTAGAGCTTCTCCAGGGAAGGGACAGAGCGAGGCGATGTGGAATCGGGTGGGAAAGGTACGAGCGGAGGATGGGTCGTCGCCGAGCTCATGCTGCCTCCAGTCCGATATGAGTCCGTTGTGGCAGGGATTTTCGCCACCAGGGACGCGAGGCCGCCGACATCGTCACCCGCTGCTTGAACGATTGGCCGGTTATCTGCGCAAGAGGTGCAAGGCGTGGCGGGTCTGGGGATCGAAAGCGAGGATGATGGGGCTCGAACCCACAACCTCCGGCGTGACAGGCCGGTGCTCTAACCAATTGAGCTACATCCCCAAGGCTTATGGCATCAGCAGTTACGTCGATTCTTCGGGGCCGTGCGTTGCCAGGATTTCCACAGTTCTCCGCCGTTTAATCGCCGATTCTCTGCCGACTCTGCCACTGATTTTGATTGTAACCGCCAGGGTCCGGTGCTTCAAGGGATCGCCTCGGAACCGCCCCGCGTGCGATGACAGGATGCCGGCGCGGGGCCTAGGGATATGGCAGTTTTGATCTGACGGGAGTGTTCTCACCTGGTGCCGATCAGCTTCCGACGCATGACGGCGGCGGCCGAGAGGCCGGCGAGCCAGCAGGCCATGGTCGTCGGCTCGGGCACGGCCTGCGATCCGATCACCTGTGCGTCCTGGACGCCCGTCGTGCCCGTGGAGTTCGACGAGGAGAGGGCTGCTTGCAGTGCCTGGGCCGCGGCCTGGCTGAACGTGGCATTCGGGTTGACCATCATCGCCCAGTTCGCATTCCTTGCGTCGATGTAATTGCCCGTCTGGTCGTAGTTCTCACCGACCCCAAAAGCGAGCATGAGCTCGTGGGAGATGTTGTGGGCGACGATCCATTGAAGCTGATCGAGCGACTGAGCGAACTTCGCTTCCTGGTCGATGAAGCTGAAACCGCTGCCCCCGACCTGCGTCATTCCGATGACCCCCGGGGTCGTATTACTGGTGGTATTGGAGACCAGGCTAAGTGTGTGGGCGGCAGGGGCGGTCGAGTTCAAGGTCAGCGTGAGGGGAAGTCCGCTTAACTGGAATGTCTGCTCGACTCGCTGCATGACGACGTTGTCGAAGGAGGCCACCTGCTGAGCGCTCGGTTGACCGCCAAAGAAGCTGGCGATCTGCGAGCTGTTATACCAGGGCTGGGCGTTGCCGGTCGTGATGGTACTGTCCAGCGGATAAGGGCCTGGGCCAAGGTTCAGGTTGGCGTTCGCCACCTGGGAAGCAGCCGGAGCAGGAGTGAGCCCCGCCGCGGAGGTGTCGGGGACATAATTAGACAGCGAGACCGGGGCCGTTCCCGAGGCGCTGGCAGCCGAGGGGCTATAGAAAGAATTGGCGAATTGATTGGGGGCCAAGTTGCTGGTGGCTGAACTGGCAGAGGCCGGTGACCACCACCACCATTCTCCCGAGGTCGAGGCAACAGGTGCTGCGAACGCCGACGGCGCCAGCAATCCGCAGATCAAGCCGCTCAAGGCAACGTACTTGAAGGCGGTCATCACGAACCTCCTGTTCGCTCAACCTCGAGCGGCCGTCCTGGCTGCCCAGAGAGAATTGCCTCGTTCTTACGATTTACGACAAATCAGACCTTCTCGAACCTCGCCTGCGTTAATGCGAAACTCTGCATCCGTTACGGCTTCGTGACTGGTTAACCCCAATCAGTCTTGCACAAGCGGAGGGGGGAATGATGACCTTGGGCAGACGGCGGCAGGTAGGTTAGCAATAGTCATGCCGAACGGTCAAGTCACGATGGCTTGAGCGGTTAGAAACCGGTTCGACGGTCGCTCGATCGAAACAATCCCGGACCTTCGAGGCGATCATGCACAAGCCGGCCGCCCCCGCAGGCAAGCTGAGTTTCCAGGAAAATCCAAGGATTTCGAGCATTTCCCGCGGTTGAGCCACTCTCGCCGCCTACGTTGAGCCAGGTTGAGACAGAGGTCTCCAGGAAATCACAGCGACGATGTCCGAGCCTTGGATCAGAACCGTGATCGCCCGTGAGTGACCGCCTGACGATACCAGGCAAGAAAGTCAAAAACAACAATCAATCGTGAAAAACTTGCAAAACCGGCAAACTCTTCGACCCCCGATCAACACCGCTGGCGAGGTCTGGTCACAATCGCCTGGAATTCTGGATCAGTCGTCGGAACATCGGGCCCGCCCTCGGCGCAAGAACGGAGAAAATCCATGTCGCTCGACGGAAGGGTAACACTTGTCACGGGGGCGTCCAGGGGAATCACCCGGGCGATCGCCAAGAGGATCTCCCGGTGCGTCTACCTTGCTGGAGTAGCATCACCGGTAAGCCAGTCCGAGACCTGAAAGAGCACACCCATCGGGTGTACGCGATCGCCTTCATCCCGACCGACGGCCGCTCCTTCATCACCGGCACCCCGTGCCCGTTCGATCCGTGGCGTTCAGCCCCAACGGCCGGACCATCCTCGGGTTCCTCGAAACCGAAGAAGCAGGTTCCAACCCAGAATGCCGGTGCGTCATTTGTAGGGTGCGTCAAGCTCGCGCAGACGCACCATTCCAGGAATGCCGGTGCGTCGTCGAGTACTCGACGCACCCTACCGGTAGCCCGGCCGTCCTTCATCTTCGCGTTGGACAAGTGGTCAGGCGCATCCGGTTAGCAGGCTGATGAACGACCTGGATAACGACATCACCCGGAGTCTTGACAGGGCCGGATGAAGTGGGTCATGGGCAGGTGGCTGCCGGGCACTGGGAGCCATGAAGACCCGGAGCGAATCGGGGGCGGTCCAGGCCGTGGATGCGTGGCCTGCTTGGCGGCTATGATGACGAGGGCATCTTCTTGCAACCCTTTGCGGATAGGATAGCTCTCCATGCAGAAGACATTTGTCCTGACTTTGACCGGGCCCGACAGGATCGGTTTCGTTGAAAAAGTGACGGGGTTGCTGCTCGAACGTGGCGGCAATGTGGAGACCAGTCGGATGGCCCGCCTCGGCGGCGAGTTTGCGATCCTCATGCTGGTCTCGATGCCAGCGGAGCAATTCTCCAGCCTGGAGAACGACCTGGAGATCTTGGCCGGCAGTGGCCACAAGGTGACGACGACACCGGCGGAGCAGACCTATGCCGCGGCTCACCCCGGCTGGCTCCCGTACCGGATCGAGGTCCAGGGGGCCGATCACGAGGGGATCATCCACGAAATCGCTCGCTACCTCTCGGAACAGGGTATCAGTATCGAAGCCGTCGATTCTGAGTCTACGCCGGCACCCACCAGCGGCGTTCCTCTCTTCGCCATGCTTGCTCGGGTCATCGTGCCGCCGAGTCTGTCCGGGAAGGGCTGGGAAGCCGGGCTCGAAGAGATCGGCGACCGGCTGAATCTGGATATCAGCGTGTCCGCTCTGCCGGATCGATAGCTCACCTGTCGGACTCTCGGCGCACGACTGGGCGTCGGATCGGGCCTGGCAGTTGCAGCCGTGGGCGAACGCCCGGGCATCGTGGGTGTTGTCAAAGAGGTCGCCAGATACGTACCTTATCGGCATGGGTCGCAGCCCTTGAAGGTTCCGTTTCTCACCTAGTGTACATGCGATCAAGAAAAAGACAACGGCAGGGCTGCCTTACTCCAGTGAGGAGGGGGTTGTCAATGGATCGAGAGCGTTTTGAGTCGGCATACCAGGAAACGGCGCCGTGGGACATTCCTGGTCCCCAGCCTGCGTTTGTCGGTTTGGAGGAGGCGGGGGAGATCCGGGGATCGGTGCTCGATGCCGGGTGCGGCACCGGAGAGAACGCCCTCTACCTGGCATCCCGTGGGCATGAGGTCTGGGGTCTCGACTTCATCCCCGTCGCCATCGAACGAGCGAAGGCGAAGGCAAAGGAGCGGGGGCTGGGCGTCCATTTTCAGGTCGGCGATGCGTTGAAGCTCGATCAACTTGGTCGCACCTTCGATACGGTGATCGACTGCGGGCTGTTTCACACCTTCGCCGACGAGGTGCGACCGCTGCACGTCTCGGGGCTGGCGACGGTTGTCCGGCCCGGAGGTTCTGTCCACATCCTCTGCTTCAGCGATCAGGAACCGCCCGGTGAGGGACCGCGGCGGGTCACCCAGCAGGAGATCCGGGACGCCTTCCGTGACGGCTGGCAGGTTGTCGAGATCCGGGACGCTCGGATTCAGACGACGGACCACCCGGAAGCCAGGACATTTAGCCCCGGAGGACCGAAGGCGTGGCTGGCAACGATCACCCGCACTTCAGCAAGCCGGTGATGGTGGCAGGCGCCGCCAGGGCAGCCCAATCGTCACGGGGGGAGAAAGGGAGAACAGATGGCGAAATCCAAGAAGCCGAGGAAGCCCAAGCAGGACGAGACCCGTGAGGAACGGATCGCAACGCATGCCCTGACTCTCCGCTCTGTCGCGGGAATCGGCCGCGCGCCGGCCCGCCGATCACTGCTCGATGTCTTCGCCGTCGGACAGTTCGGGCAGGCTCAGGACGCGGGTCTCGGCGGGGGGATCGAGGGCGGCCAGCAGCGCGTCAATGTCGGCGAACGGCCGATCGCCGATGTAGACCCAGCGGATTGAGCCGCCGCGATCGACGATGAACGTACCGTGTAGGGCTTCCCCGTCGTCCTTATTCCCACCCGGAAGCGGCTTCCAGACACCGTAGGCCAAGGCGACTGCATGGTCGGAGTCACTCAGGAGCGGGATCTGAAAATCCCCGAACCTGCGCATCCGTTCTCGCGAGAAGCTGGGGCTGTCGGCACTGACGGCCCAGACCTCCGCGCCCCGCTCGCGGAACCGCGGCATCGCCCGCTCCAGCTCGACCAGGTGGGTGACGCATGCGATGCAGGTGAAACCCAGGTAAAAGACCACCACCACCGGCCCGTTCGAGGCCCGGGCGCCCAAGTCCCGGGTCTTCCCCGTCGCGTCCTCCAGCACGAGCGCTGGGGCTGGGCGGCCGAGGAGGGGATGGGTTTGGCTCGGGACGCGGTGTCTGGCCTTATCCTCCTGCTCGGCGGCCGCGGGCACGGCCCGCGCCCGGTCGGCCATGATCTGCCGCATCAGGTCGACCTGGACGATGCCCCGGGTGTGGCCGCCGCGGTCGACCGTCGGATCGACCGTCGACCGGTGGAGTAAGCCGGCAACCGGCAGAGCGGGACGCTGTCTGTAGACCATCAACCCCGTCCAGGCCGCTGATAAGGCGATGACGGCGATCAAGGCAGACGCGTAGGCCAGTTTCTTCATCGTCACACGAGCTCCTTTCCGCTCACTGGAAAAACGGCTTCGACTCGCGCATCTCATACGCCTGTTTCTCGGCTCCGCCCCAGTCCCCTCTCTGAGCCTTCTTGCTGATCTCGCGGAGGTCCTTGTAGCTTTCGTCGGAGAGCTCGCCCGAGGCATGGCGCTCCTCGATCCGCTGGATGTCATTGTCCAGCTCTTTCTGGTTCTTGAGCGAGATGGCCGTCAAAAGGGCCTCGAGCTCGCGGCGATTCTTGAGCTCGCGAACCGACGGCTCGCCGCAGCCGGTAAGCAACAGCACGAGCCACACAAGCAAGGTCGTTCGCGATTTATGGCCGCGCGCCTGGAGCCCATTCGTCGCAGTTGGCTGCGGTTCAGTAGGAATCGGCACTGATCACCTCCCCGTTGCTGCGGCTACTCAGAGCCTGCCAAGCCAGCAAGTTAATCGACTGCTTGATGAACCGAACGGAGCTGTCCCCCATCAGCACGTTGGCGCCGCCGGGGTGCAGCGAGTAGAACTCGTCGGTGTGACCGAGGGGGCTGTTCGGCGGGTGGATCACCACCGGGCTCTCGTACAGCGATGGGCCGCTGTGGGACGCAAGGATGGCGCCGGGGTAATCGAAGTTGACCCCCAAGCCGCCGGTCCCCAGGCTGGCAAAGGCGTTGTAGGCGAAGTGCCGGTAGCCGGGAATGATCCCCACCCAACTGGCATCGGCCAGATAAGGCGTCTTCTCACTCGCGAAGACCGTGTTGCTCAGTCCGTCGGTCACCCCGGCGTAGGGAATGTGGCTATTCCGGTAGAGCGGACCGTTACATCCCACCACAGGATTGTCGTAATTGACATTAGGCGGCGTCATGCTCGTGTCGTCCCAGCCCATGTTGTACTGGTAGTTGGCGCGGGCGAAGTACTGGTTCGCCACTGGCAGCAGGTTCACGTTGGCGTCGACCATCGGGCACGTCGGGGTCGGGTTGTTCGCCGACGGGCAAAGGAAGATGTTGATCTGAGTGACCACCACCGTGCCGTTGTCGGCTACCCAGGTGGGAAGATTGAAGTTCGTCGCCGCATACAGCGGCGATTGCTCGGCATAGGGCAGCAGCATGGCCAACCAGCCCCATCCCGGGCCGCTGTCCAGCGAGTGCGGATCCGGATTGTAGCCCGGCACCGCGATCTGTGGAGGCAGGGGTTGCGTTGCCGCTGTGACCGAGTCGCAGTTGCCGCTGCTGCAGTAACTGATGTATCCCGGCACGATGCAGCCGACGGCTGACTCGTAGTTGGCGATGGCCAACCCGATTTGTTTCAGGTTGTTGACGCACTGCAACCGCCGTGCCGCCTCGCGCGCGGACTGGACAGCCGGGAGCAACAGGGCGATTAGCACGGCGATGATGGCGATGACAACCAGTAACTCAATGAGAGTAAAACCGCCGGGTTCGACGTTCTTCATTCGATAAACACGCACCTTCGGCCCTCCAGGATCAAGCTGATAGCAGTAATTCTGGAGTAGCCTAACGCATTGTTTTTGGTTGTTCAATAGACGTTTTTGGAATACCAAAAAATACTCGCCGTATGACCCTAAACCGCGGAATTCACAATGTCAAAAAGCCACGCTGGGACATTGGATAGCAGCTCGATCCGGCCCGGCAGGCTTTCCAGCTCCTTGCGCACCTTGAAGCTCAGTTTTCCGGGGACGGCACTGGTTCAATCCGAGATCGCCTTGATCAGCGCCTCGCGGGCGTCGTTGTAGAAAACGACCGTGACCTTGGTGGCGATGTCATCGGAGAGGTCGAAGAGTTGCTTGCGGGAGGAGACGGGCATCAGGACGACAGAGGCTCCCTTCTCGACGGCCAGTTCCACCACGTCGATCGCGTTGTGAGGGGGTTCGATCGAACCTCCCAGGTTGATCCCGCCCAGGACGACCATGCCGCCTCGGAGGCTCTTGTTGATCAAGGCCGAGCAGATGGCAAGAAGGGCGGCCACGCCGAGCGAACTGCCGGTCTTGCTGGTGTCGAACGCCAGGAGCTGGATCGAGAACTCGTGCTCGCGAGGATTCCGGTCGCCGACAAGCTCCGAGGCCCGCGCGTAGAGGGTTGTCCTGCCGCCAGTGCTCCGAGCGAACCGTTCCCAGGAGGTCGCCGGGCTTGGCCTTGGGTTTGGCTTTCCGGAGCAATTCAAGCAGGCCGGGATATCGGCCCGACATGGCCGCGAATCACTTCCACGCCGTTTTCCAGGTGGCTTTCTCCCGAACTCCCAGGCGTTCCGCTCCTGTCAGCTCGCCATCACGTTCGGGGTCAAAGTCGTAATCCTTCTTGCACCGGCTGCACAGCGTCTCCCAGCGGCCCATCTCCCACCGGTCGCGTGTGCCCTTGGGGTCCGACATCCAGGAAAGGAGGTCGTCGATCGGGTCGTCGCTGATCAGCGAGTCGAAGAAGCTGCTGTTCAGGTCGCCAGCGGCGGATCTGGCCTTCAACTCGGCGACGGGCACGTCGGCCAGCTTGTCGAGACTACGGCGGATCGATGTCGAGGTGGCCGCATCTCTGGCCAGCTTGAGCTTGAGCCCCCCGTTGTTCGTCTGCAAGAACGAGGCGACGGTCCAGTCCTTGCCCTTGACCTGGGACCAGAAAACCCCTCGGTACTGGAGCTCGGCCAGGGGCTTGAGCTCGTTCGGGCACTCTTCGGTCGCCCGAAGTGTCACACGGCTGAGACCGGGCAGATAGAGGATGGGAACGGCAGTCGGCGGCCAGGAGATTTCAGCGACCTTCCCGGACATGACGCAGCGCAGCCAGATCGCCGGGCCGGTGCGGTTGGCTGCGTTATAGGGGCCGAAGATGAAGAAGTTCGGCAGGGCCTGGCGAAACCGTGGGACCAGGGCCTCCCACTCCCGCTTCTCGTCGGTCCAGAGCACGACAGCGGGGGCCACGGCGTCGTCCTTGTTGAAGGGCGGCGGCGATGGCGAGTGACTCGGCCAGGGCGTCGAAGAGGCTGGTAGGGGGCATGTGCGAAAGCTCATTCATGGTGTTGTCAACGGTCGCAGGCGGATCTTGGACGCGGTCACCACGACGAAGTGGCCGGGCAACCTGGACTCGACCAGGATCCAGACCTGCTGGAGACGGACCAGGCGAATCGCCGCGGGCCGGTTCTTCATTCGGAGCAGGATCACGCCGTGGCTGATCGAGTGGTCGCGAAAGATGAGCTCACCGCAGTCCTTGTCCCCGGTCAACACGATATAGCCCTGGGCCTCGGCTTCCGCCAGCAGATCGGCGTCGGGCGTCTGCTTGCGGGACTCGGCCGCGTAGAGCACGTCATGGCCCGTGTCGCGGAGCCAGGCGACAAGCGGGCGGGGACGTTCTCGTCGGCGAGGATTCGCACCGGGGCCAGCCCTCTCACGGGTTACTGGTAGATGATCTGGTCCATCGCGAGCAGGTCGGCGGCATATTGCTGAGCGGCCTGAATGTGCTCGGTGGTGAGGTTGGGATAATTGTCGAGCAGCTCGTCGTGGCTCATCCCCGTACCGAGCTCGCGGAGCACGTGCTCGACCGTCAGCCGGGTCCCCTTGAAGACCGGCTTGCCCATCATCACGCCCTTCCGTTCTTCGATCAGATCTTGCCACTTCAGTGCCATGAAATCGCTCCTCGTCGGCTCAACGCCTGGACGATGCCTTGTCCTTCATCTTCTGCCGGGCCGCCTGCTTCTCGGCGTTCGTGTAATGCCGGTCGTTCACCCTTAGCAGTTCAAAGAATGCGAGGCCGATCATGGCTCATCGTCGCGGAACCGGTGGACCCGGATTCGCTGTTCGTCGACGATCCACAGCCGGCCGGTCACGGGTTCCGCGTCCAGGTAGTTGAGGACTTTCTCAAGAACCTTGCGGACTGCTTTCCGCCCCTTGGATCGCAGCCTGAGGACGATGAGGCCCGCGTGGTGCGCGGGGGGGAACATCTGAATGTTGGAGAAGTCCAGGTCAAACGACAGGAGAATTCGTCCCTCCTGGCGGCAAACCTCGGCGATCTCCTGATCCTCGTGGCCCCGAAGCCCCTGGTCGTGGACCGTGGCGACGTCGTGGCCGCGTTCCCGGAGGAGTTCCCCGTTCTCAGGATGCAGGTTCTCGTCAAGCTTGAAGTTCATCAAGTGACTCCCTGCTCCAGCGGGACGTAGCGATCCTCGGCCAGCCGGGCGGCGCAGGCCAACGCGGCGTGAATGTCCTCCCGCGTGACCTTGTAGCCTTCCATGATCGCTTGCTCGTTCTCGCCCTCGGCCAGGTTGTCGAGGATGACCGCGACCATGACCCGCGTGCCCTTGATGCACGCCTTGCCATTGCAGATCCGTGGATTGATGCTGATCCGCTCTCGCCAGTCCATCGTGATGTCTCCGTGCCGTCAGGCCTTGACGTTCGCCCGCTGTCGGGCCGCCTGCTTCTCGGCGTACGTGTAATGCCGGTCGTTCACTCGCTCTCCCTTGAAGGTACCGCCGGGCCAGAACCAGGGATACTCCTCCTTGGGACGCTGGGGCTCGTTGCCCCGGTCCTTGGTCCACTTTGATGTTGGGGTTCTTCCGAAGAATGCCTGCCTCGACGAAGGCCGGATGTTCATCCGGACGCCGTCGTTGAGGTCCGGGTTCCGGCCGATTGACTGTTCGGAGAGGGGCTTCCAGCGGACGAAGATGTCGTGAGGCGGCTCGCCGGCCAGGGTGGTTCGAAGGTGTCGCAGGCTTTTTCCTTGACTTTGCCATGCGCTCCCCCGGGCCGGCAAGTCGTCAACCTCTTACGGGCCATCTGTTCAGGCCATGGATACGCAGCTCAACGCGCCGTCAACACTTCCCGTCCTCGCTCGGACTGTTTCTGGCTGCTTGAACTCGGCGTTTCTCGGACTTTTCTAGACATTTTACGGCTCATCTGTTGAGTCCATGGAGATCCAACTCGGCGGGCGGCATCGATGGCGGACCCCGGCGAACGTGGAGCGTGGAGCGAAATGGCCGCTGATCGCGACTTGATTCGCGAGTCCTTCGAGAAGCAACCTGTCCGCACCGTGGCTGAGGCCTGCGAGCGCACGCTATCAACGCAACGCAGTGGCACAGGGATTGGCGACGCAGTCAGGAATCACGTTGTTGTACCTGCCGTCGTATTCGCCCGATCTGATCTTGAGTCAGCCGGCAAGCTCTTCCAGGGCGTGCCAGCGCGCGTAAGCAGACGCCATCTCACGCTCCAGGTCCTCCAATCGGTTCCTCGCCCCGGCGATCTCGTCACGATCTTTGCGGTAGAAGGACGGGTCAGCCATCGCCGCGTGCAGTTCCTGCACGGCGTTCTCGAGCAGCTCGATCCGGCCCGGCAGGCTTTCCAGCTCCTTGCGTTCCTTGAAGCTCAGTTTCCGGGATTGTTCGCGTGGCGGGTCTGAAGTTTTTTTCTTGAACACGTCCGAGTTCGGCCGCGACTGGACCGCAAGCTCTGGTGGGCGCTGGCGAAAATAATCGTCGTAGCCACCTTCATACTCCTTCACCTGCCCGTCGTCCTGGATGACCAGCGTGCTGGTGACCACGTCGTTGAGGAAGGCGCGGTCATGGCTGACGAGCAACACGGTTCCCTGGTAGTCCACCAGCAACGACTCGAGCAATTCCAGCGTCTCGATATCCAGGTCATTGGTCGGCTCGTCCATGACCAGCACGTTCGAGGGCCTGGTGAACAGCTTGGCCAGGAGCAGGCGGCTGCGCTCTCCGCCGGAGAGGTACTTCACCAGGCTCCGCGATCGTTCGGGGGCGAAGAGGAAATCCTGAAGATAGCCCAGAACATGACGATCGCGGCCGTCGATCGAGATCGTGTCATAGTCGCTGACGTTCTTCTGGACCGTCTTTTCCTCGTCGAGGGCGGCCTTCATCTGCTCGAAGTAAGAGACTTCGAGATTGGTTCCATGGCGAATCGTCCCTGCCCGGGGGGTAAGCTCGCCCAGCAGGAGCCGCAGCACGGTGGTCTTGCCCGATCCGTTGGGCCCGATCAAGCCGACCTTGTCGCCGCGCAGGATTGTCGTCGTCAGGTCGCGGATGACGGTGCGATCGCCGTATCCGAAACCAACGCCCTCGGCCTCGATGACCAGGGTGCCCGATCGCTCGGCCTCCTGGGCTTGCATTCGCGCGGTCCCTTGCCGCTGCCGCCTCTGCTGGTGGTTCTTGCGCATCGCCTCGAGCGCGCGGACGCGTCCTTCGTTGCGGGTGCGGCGGGCCTCGACGCCCTTGCGAATCCACGTTTCCTCCTGAGCCCGCTTCTTGTCGAAGAGCTCCCACTGGCGGGCTTCGGCCGCCAGCATCTCCTCCCGCCGTTTGAGGAAGGTGGGATAGTCGCACGCCCAGTCCGAGAGGCGGCCGCGATCGAGCTCGACGATCCGGGTCGCCAGCCGTTCCAGGAAGACCCGGTCGTGGGTGACGAAAACGATGGTGCCCCCGTACCGCAGGAAGAACGTCTCCAACCAGCGAATCGACTCGATGTCGAGGTGGTTGGTGGGCTCGTCCAGAAGCAGGATATCGGGATCGTTCACAATCGCCTGGGCAAGCAAGACGCGCCGCTTCATTCCCGAGGAAAGCTCTTCAAATCGCGCATCCGGGTCGAGCCCGACCCGGGAGAGGACCGTCTGCACCCGATGGTCGGCCCCGCCAGGGTGATGGTCATCGTCTTCCAGTCCCCGGGCCACAAGGTCGGCGACGGCGCCGCCATGTCCCGCGGGCACGTCCTGGGGCAGTCGCGTGATTCGCAGTCCCTGCTGGCGGATGATCGTTCCCTCGTCGGGCTCGATCTCGCCGCGGATCAGGCGGAGCAGCGTGCTTTTCCCCTCGCCGTTGCGCCCCAGCAGGCAGAGTCGCTCTCCGGGCTCGATCTGGAGATCGACCTGATCGAGCAACCGAGGGCCGCCGAAGGCCAGACTGACACCGCGCAGACTCACTAATGCCATGACGTCACTCGAACCTGAGACCGACCCGAGGAGGGCCGCACTGGAGCAACCCGGTTCTGCTTTTCGAGAGCCAGCCCACGTTAACAAACGTCCTTGCATGGGATCGAGTCGACTTGCCGTGACCGGGCGTTGCCAGGCGAGCCGATCTTGATCGAAACCTCCGTGATGGCTTACACTTGGCGAAAGCCCGCAGGGGTCGTACAGGAGGTGGGCGCCGGGAGCGAGGTGGAGCCTGACATGACTCTTCAATTCGCCGTGCTGGGAAGCGGGTCACGGGGCAATTCCGCCCTGGTCTGTCATGACGGAGGAATCGGGTTGCTGATCGACATCGGCCTGGGACCGAGAGTCCTTGACCAGCGGCTCGCGAGCGTGCAATCGGACTGGTCGCGAATCAGCGCGGTCGTCCTGACGCACACCCACGGCGACCACATCGACCCGGCCACACTTCAGGTCATGGTGCGGCGAGGGATCGTGCTCTACTGTCACGAGGCGCACCGCGAGTCCCTGGAGATCGACCAGGGGTTTCAGGATCTCGATCGGCTGGGGCTGGTGCGGCACTACGACGGCCAGCCCTTCCTGGCTCCCAGCGGATTCCGTGTCGAGCCAATTCCCCTGCGACACGACGGTCCGACGTTCGGTTTTCGGATCGAGTCGGTCGCCCGACGACGCACGCGGGCAATCGGGGTGGGCTACCTGGCTGACTGTGGGAGCTGGTCGGAGAGCATGGCCGATAGCCTGGCTGATGTCGACGTCCTGGGTGTCGAGTTCAATCACGATGTGGCCATGCAGAAAGCTTCGGGCCGTTCGCCGGCCCTGATCGCGCGGAACCTCGGAGACTGGGGCCATCTCTCCAATCGCCAGGCGGCCGAGCTGGTGCGATCGATCCTCAAGCGGTCCAGCCGCGACCGCGTCGGTCACCTCGTGCTCCTGCACCTCAGCGAGCAATGCAATCGCCCCGACCTGGCGATCCACGAGGCCCGCGAGGTCGTCCAGGACACCGGCCGCCGCATCCTGATCCATGCCGCGCGGCAGACGCCCGCCCACCCTAACCTGATTGTCAGACCGCAGCGGACCGTTAACCAAGCGAACCCGGCGACGGCCGGCCGGCCCCGCGGCTCGGCTCGCCTCCGGGCATCATCGGCGGCCACGGCGACATTGCCCGGGCTGAAACTGGAACTTCCCTGACCTCACGCGAAGCCGAGCTGAGGACACTCCGATCGTGGCCTGCTACCTCGCCAGCGACATCCACCTGCGAATGGACCGTCCGGAACGCGCACGCAGGTTCGCGCGCTGGGTGCGCCAGTTGGAGGACGACGCCTCGCTGCTGGTCGCCGGCGACCTCTGCGATTTCTGGATGGTTGCCCGCCAGCGCGAAAAGGAACTCATGGAGAGCGAAGGGCTTGGTGCGCTGGCCGATTTTCGGGCCCGGGGTGGGTCACTCGCGATCCTGCCCGGCAATCACGACCTCTGGATTTGCCCATTCTACGAGCGAACGCTGGGAGCCACCCTGCTCCGCGAGCCGTACGACACCACGGTCCACGGCTTCCGCCTGCACGTGGTTCACGGCCACCTGCTGGGCGCCCGGAGGAAGTGGAAGGGCTGGATGGAGAGCCGCGAGTTCAAGAACGCCTTCGAGCTGCTTCCCGGACCCGTGGCCGGTTTGCTCGACCAGCTTCTCGAACGCAAGAACTCGAGCGGCCTGGCAGCCGACGAGCGCCGTCACCTTGCCGTATTCCGCGACTACGCGGCCGGACTCCGGGGCCTGGCCGATATCGTGGTCATCGGCCACGTCCACCGCGCCGTGGACGATTCCGCATCCGACCCGCGGATGATCGTGCTGGGGGGCTGGCAGGAACGGTCAAGTTATCTGAAGATCGATTCCACGGGGGCCTCGTTTCACGTGGTCGCCGACGAGCACCAGGAGAACCGGTCCCCGGCGGTCGTTTCCCGGGAATCGTCTCCTTCCGCACCGACCTGCCCGACCTCATGAGATTCGACCATCACCTGCACACCGCAAAGCATTCCCCGGACAGCATCATCGATCCCCGGGAGCTGATCGAGCACGCCCGCGAGATCGGCCTGGACGGGGTTGTGATCACCGAGCACGACTACCAGTGGGAAGCCGACGAGCTTGCCGAGCTGGCGGACCGCGCCGCGCCGTTGCGGGTCTTCTCGGGCGTCGAGCTCTCAACCCTGGAGGGCCATTTCCTGGTCTACGGCCTTCCCTCACTCGAGGACGTCTTTCCCGGCATCGAGCTGGCCGAGCTGCTGCCGCTGGTGCACCGCCACCAGGCGGCAATCGTCGGCGCCCATCCGTTCCGCTGGGACCAGCCGTTCGACCAGATCGTGGCCCGGCACGGTCCCGTCTTCGACGCGCTCGAGCTCGTCAGCAACAACGTGACCGCGGAGACCCGCTTACGGACCGAAGCTCTCCTTCGCGCGCATCCGATGGCAGCCACCGGCTCGAGCGACGCGCACGAGATCGCCACCCTGGGCTGCTACTTCACCGAGTTCGACGGGCCCATCGACACCCTTGCCGATTTCGTCGCCGCCCTTCGCGCCCGGGCCTGCCGGCCCCGCCATCGCGAGGGAGTACGCCTCACCAGCGGGCCGGTGAGTTAAAGCCCGAAAGGGCCTGGTCGGACGAAAGCGCAGGGCGCCCGGAATCCTGGAGCCCGAAATTCCGCGCGGGCAGAGAGGACCGAACGTCCCATTCACCGGTTCCTGGCGTCCGTCTTGCGGCGTTCCTTCCAGAACTCGCGGAGGCGAACGTCGAGCTCGCCGCGAAGCTGTGCTGAAAGAGCCCCGGCCCGCTGCTTGAACTCGGCCTTCTCCGCTGCCGAGAGCACTCCGGTTACCGCTGCGCCGGCCAGCTCGCGCAGCCTGCGATAGTCGGAGCGAGTCGCGCCTCGGTCGAGCACCCC